>JBFXGD010000145.1:0-9171 GCA_050178385.1 Calditrichaceae bacterium | reverse complement strand
CATTCCCAGTGAGGTCGCCAGTCTTTTTGATACACCGCAAAACGGGCAGTTGCCGAGATACTGGGCGAGCAAAATATTATTTACAAAAATCGCGCTGATTGCCAAAAGTAAAAGATCCATTTCCGCTCCTAAGCTTGAATAAAAGTCTCACCGCGTTTTCTGCTCCAGGCATTCATCAGGCCTAGAAGAATTCCAAGGCAAATGAAAGCGCCCGGCGCTCTAACCATAAATTCAAACGGTTCAAAGGAATTCCACACTACACTTGTCCCGAAAAGTTTTCCCGTGCCCAATAATTCACGTATTACTCCGACAGTCGTCAGAGAAATAGTATATCCCAAACCGATACTGAATCCGTCAGCAAAGGAAAGATAAACAGGATTCCTGGATGCAAAGGCTTCTGCCCTGCCAAGTATGATGCAGTTCACGACGATAAGAGGTATAAATATCCCAAGTTGCTGCGACAGGGAAAAGAAATACGCCTTCATAATCATTTCGACAATGACTACCAATGTCGCGATGATGACGATGTAACCTGCTATGCGGACTTTATCCGGTATAAAATGTCTCAGCGATGATATGGCCATATTGCTGAAAATAAGAACAAATGTGGCCGCCAGTCCCATACCTAAGCCGTTTTCCGCGCTGGATGTTACTGCAAGCGCCGGGCAGAGGCCCAGTACAAGTCTGAAAGGCGGCAAATCCTTCCAGAATCCATGAACAAGGGTTTTTAAGAATTTTTGTTGTTTACCGGTCATTTTAATTCTCCGGATCTTGCTTGTTGTTGCGAAATCTTTTCCATTATTTCAGCCTTATTATCTTTGAAAAGGGCAAGAATTGAATTTGAACCGTTGATCATCGCCGACGATGAATATGTGGCGCCTGAAATACCGTCAACCTGCCCGCCTGCCGATTTTAAATTAATTGGATTGACGGCGGATAAGTTGTTCCACTGCTTTTTAAATGATGATTTTTCAATCTGTGATCCAACTCCGGGTGTCTCAGAATGACTTATAATTTCCACTCCCAGCAGTTTTTCTGAATTGAGATCGATCCCCAGCATCAGAACAATGTTGCCGCCATACCCGCCCTTACCGATGTCTTCAATGGCCAGCTGTGATATTTTATCGTTGGTGACACTGAAAAAAATCGGGTATTGATGATCGTCAAGGCTGAATATTATTTTATTTTTCAGCATCTGATCGGCCGGTTTTTGCAGAAGGGCGGAAAGCGCCGGTCCCCGGACGTGCAAATCGTTTTGCATTTCAATTTTGGCCGCGAGATTATCTCTTACTACCTCAAGCGTCCCGGCTGACACGCCACAGATCAGAGTCAAAATCAAAGCTAACTTTAACACCTCACGCATGCTTTTCTACCTCCAGGCCAATCACCGCAGGTGTGATTTTATCAAATAGCGGATTGCAGAGATTCATCAGTAGAATCGTGAAGGCAACCCCGTCATGATAAATTGAAAATTCTCGAATCAACACAAGAAGCAAACCACCAATTAAACCGTATAGCAACATCGGTATTGAATTGACCGGTGACGTGGTGGATTCGGTTGCCAGAAAAAATGCGGCAAAGACGGCGCTTCCCGACAAAATCTGGAAAAGAGGTGTCGCAAATTGTTCCGGATTCAATCCGTGTAGAACCGAAGCGGTAATCAGAGCTCCCGCCATAAATGCCACCGGAATATGCCAGGTAATCTGCCTGGTAATAATCAGAAAAAGTCCGCCTGCTAGTAGCCACAATACCATGGCATTGCCTGTACCTGCCACCTGATTTCCGAGGATAAGATCACGGCTTGAAAATAACGATTCAGCTCCGGTCCCCAGGGTTTTTATCAGGCGCATGGGTTCGATCATTTTTACGCCCCAGTCGTACCCAATCAGGGAAGAAGTATAATCAAACCGCGCGGGCCAGGAGACCTGCATCATGGCAAAACTTAGCAATACCGGATGAACCGGGTAGCCGCCAAGACCGCCGAACAACCGCTTTCCTCCAATCATGATAAAACATCCTGTCAGAATCATCCACCAGGTTGAATTATGCGGCATCAAAAGCGCCAACAGAACCGCGAAAGTGACCGGATTCCAATTGGCGCTTTCATCTTTGGAAGGAAAAATTCTGCCGATAATCGCGTCTGCCGAAACAGAAAATGCGATACACAATGCAAATACTGTAAATACTCGATCCCCTGATTTAAGCAGGCTGGCGATCACTGCCGGAAGCAGCGCCAGCAACCATAGAATCTGCGTCTTGAAAATCGAGCTCCCATCTCTCCAATGGGGATTTGCTGCCACATTCAACTTGTTGGACATATTCATCCTGTTTTCCAATATTTTTTTTAGTCAATTTAATAAGCTGCACCAGCGGCCGGTGGGCGGGGCAGACATATCCGCACAAACCGCACTCATGACAAAGCTGTGGATTGAACTGCATCGCATCGGCGAACATATTATGTTCCGCGTAGCGCCCGATTAAATGTACCTGTAACCGGGAAGGACAAACCCGTGTGCATCGGCCGCAGTTGATACAGGTCAAATTAACTTCAAGCGGTATCTCCGATTTATTCATCAGATAAATTCCATGACTGGTTTTTGTGAGAGGCGTCAGGTCGGTGTACATCGCGATCCCTTTCATCGGCCCGCCGACAAGGATTCTCGAATAGTCTTGCGCGTTCAAACTCAGGGACTTTATCACATGCCGCAGAGTTGTTCCAATAGGAATCTTTAGAATAAACGGTTGGTCAATATCGCTGCCGCTGATGGTTAAATATTTATAAACAAAGGGAATTCCCTGCTCCACCGCGTCCACCAGGTTTAGTAAGTTTTCACAGGATATTACCGCCACTCCCCGTGACCGGTAAGATTCCGTGTTTGCTATCGCCGTGCCGCTTAAGCGCGGAACAACCACACGCTCTATTCTGTCTTTATATTCCATCGATAACCCTGAAACATCGGCATATTTTCCGAATGTGTCCCGTGCGAAAGATGAGAGATGATCCGGAACGGTTAAAATTATACGTCCGTGGGGAGCGAAATTCGCCAATTGCTGAAAACCGCGAATCAGTTTTTTGTACTCTGTTTTAAGAAGTGATTCGCAGGCAAAATGAGTCGGTTCTTCATTTATACCTTTAACAACAATGGTGTGTACTTCCGGAAAGGTATCTTCTTCCTCATGATGAAACTGACCGGGAGTGGTCCAGGGAGAAATAATGCCGAGCGCTTTTAATCTTTTTACGGTTGAAAGAGTGCCGTTTTCGAGCAGAAACTGCTCTGAAATTTCTGTCGCCGTCAGGGCGGGTTCATTGTTTCTCTGTATAAGTACCGCGGGAACATTATAGATTCTTGCTGTCCAGACCGGCAGAATATCCCTTACAATCCCGCTTATGGAACTATGAACGCAATGCCCAAGTTTTGATCTGCCGATTACCTGATATTTTCGTACCTGATCTCCGATGCTGACCAGTGGTTTATAAAATATCTGACCCGGGTATTCCAATGGGATAATGACAGAAACAGGATCTGGTAATTCCTTTATTTCCGGCTGCCATTCCTTGTACACCGGAACAGAACCCAGGGGTTTAATCAATTGCTTTATTCTATTCATTCGGCTTGTGCTTTCTCTTTCATATCAGCCTGTGGTCCATTAATATTCGAATCATTTCAGATGGCAGGCCTGACAACGGACCCCGCCATCCGGTTCAAAAAAATAACTTTCATTTTCCAGTCGGTGACAATCATTGCATTGCTGATGGTAAATTCCTTCAGTGCTTTGCGCGCTATGGCAACCCGCGCAATCATGTCCATCGATCTCACACAATTCATCATGGCCAAAAAACTCCATGTTGTAATCAGGGTCATCATGGCAGGTTAAACAATCCACATGGCCGGGTTCATCGTGATTGATTGTATGGCACACCCTGCAGTTTTGCGGCTCTTTTGTCTCATCAATCCGGTGACAGGTAATGCATTGATGGCTGTCCACCTGTTTTAAATCGGCGTGCGTAAAATAATCAGCTTCCATATCATCATGACAATCATTACAGTCTGCCCGCTCATCAGCGCTGAGTATTTCATGATGACAGGCGGAGCAATTTCCCGCTTTTTGCTGATGTTCATCATGTTCAAAAAGGACATCGCCGCCTTTGTTGTGCATAAAAAAGCGATCCCGCGAGGATGATTCGACTGTTGACAAGTACCCCATAAAACCGGTTATGTAAGCAAGGATTGTCAGAAATACTAGAGCCAGTAATTTTTTGTTATTCAGGAAATTACCATTCATCGCTGTCTTCTATCATTATTAATTTTTCATGTTCCGGTGAAAGCGCGTGCCAGTGGCAGCCAATCTTTGTACAGATAAAAAAAGGTACTTTCAGATTGGGACTGCCGATCAGAAAACTTGCCGCGTTCGATTTGCATATTCCGCATTTTCGATCGCCAACCACCAAGGATTTATGGCAATGTGGACATCTTAAATCCCGCGCTTCACCCGGTTCGGATAATTTTATTGTTGTACAGTGTTCAAAAGAATTTAAATATGGACTAAGCTCTAACTGTCCCGTCTCACCGGTCAGGCTGATCAATTCTATAAAGAGTTTGTTTCCACTTGTGAGCTCTTTGAAGCAATGGGGACAAAATGATTTTAGATAGGTTCCGCTTTTAATCTTTGTGCGTTCATTGTATTTATGTGATTTCCAAAAAATATTCTGCCAACTGTCCTGCAAATCATCAGTTCTTTCTGCCATCATGAAAGCACCTTTCTGTTTACTTAACGCAGCATTTTTTCTGTATAAATAACAAAAACAATGCCAGTCGGTATTTATGTCTAACTGTATAAAAAACAATACGTGTTGAGATGGTTTTGAGTATCGGTAATTGCAGGAATGCAATTTAATGAATTTTTACAAGTGCGCCTGTGCAACTATTCTGGCGGGCATTGTTAACACAGCAGTAAATAAGGTTGAATATTGGATTTCGGTAGAAACAGGAGTAAAATTTTATTACAATATCATTTTTTGCAGAACGAGTTATGCTGAATAAAATAAGAAATCAGGATTGGGAATAACCGGCTCTGATATTTTTCTCAATTCGCCGCAGGTAGAACGGACTTCCCTTATATTGTATGGCGACAATTTGTTTCCGCTCCAGCAAATTTTCTATGATGCTCCAATCGAGATTTGATTTTTGCAGGAATTTTATCAGCGCGTCAAACCGCATGGGATGAACCGCGAGGATGTTTAACAGGTCTTCTTCAGCATTTCCGGTTATTCCAAATGAATTACCCTCGTGCCCCAGCAAACATTGTACACTATTTATCCGCTCCTTAAAAATATGATAAATCCTGTTTACCGTTTCTTCGGTGGGAGGTGAAACATTATTTTCGGCGGGCGGCCGGATTGGAACAGATATGTAGGCGATGGATGGTTTTAGCCCTGCGATAAAATCTGCTGTTTTCTGAATGCTGGTGTCTGATGTATTTATACCCTCTACCAGCATTGTTTCGGTATTTAAACAACCCTTAAAGTCATCGGCGAATCGTTGTTGACCCTGCAGAATTGTTTGTAGTTTTAACTGATGATGCGGCCGGTTAAGTCGTTTCCAAATTTTTTCATCGACTGAATCGATTTTGATTGATACCCGGTCAGCTTTACATAAATCAGCCCGTACTTCAGCGTTATACAGGAGAGAACCATTTGTTATGACCGCCAATTTGATATTAAAAAACCTGACAAGATCTAAAATTTTACCCAGATTCTGATCAAGTGTGGGTTCACCGTTTGGTACAAACGTCAGATAATCAATCGTATCATTTTGTTCTTTTATTTTAGTAATCAAATCCTGTATATCGGCAAAGATATCCTGCGGACTGAAAAATGAGCAGCGCCGGCTTTTTCTTCTTTTTAATTTTCCGATCTGGCAGTATGTACAGGAATAAGTGCAAATATTAAAAGGAAGATTCTTAACGCCGAGACTGGTACCCAGTCTTCTGGAAGGGACCGGTCCAAAGGCAACCATGTATCGATTGTCCTCCTGAATGTTTTTTAAAATATGATACCTGAACCAACGGAGATCTCCGGTTTACCGGCTCTGGTTTCCGGATATCCGGTCGGTTACCGCTGATTTGATCCCGGATTAATCATAACGGATTAGATGATATCAAAAATGCTGCCAGAATAAATACAACGGATAATTACAGTGAAAACATATACTAAGACAAATGTTTATAAATGAAGCTTGTTGCAGCTTTGCGTTTTTCTGGAATAAGGGATTGCATTTCCGCAATATAAAAGGTCGGGTAATGGCCGATATCAGAGATCTAATTGTTAGAGTAACAGGCCATATTTTTTCATTTTTCTCCAAAGCGTGCTTTTGTCAATATTCAGCGCTTTTGCCGTTTTTGACCGGTTATTATTGAATTGCATCAAGGTTTGCTGAATCATCGATTTTTCGGCGTTTTCCAGAAGGTTGTCTTTATCGGGAATATCAGAATGTTCCGGACCGCCATGATTATTTACCAACAACCAGTCCGGTAAATGCAAGGGTTGAATGGATATTTCATGACACATTACAAAAGCATGCTCAAGCACATTTTCGAGTTCTCTGATATTTCCGGGCCAGTGATAATTCATGAGGGTGTGATAGGCAGCGGAAGATATATCATTGATTTGCTTGTTGAATTTTTGACTGAATTTTCTAAGAAAGTGGTCCACCAGCAGCGGCAAATCATCCATTCTTTCCCTTAAAGGCGGCATGTGGATATTGATGACATTTAAACGGTAATACAAATCATCCCTGAATCGTCCCTTTTGTACTTCTTCGTAAAGGCTTTTATTGGTCGCCGCAAGGATACGCACATCCATTTGGATCGGTTTGGAGCCGCCAACGCGATCAAACTGTCTTGTCTCAAGAACCCGCAGTAATTTTACCTGGACAGCGGGGGAAAGGTCTCCGATTTCATCCAGAAAAAGCGTCCCTTTATTTGCCAGTTCAAAATGTCCGGCCCTTGTTCGGGTTGCTCCGGTAAAGGAGCCTTTTTCATGACCGAACAACTCGCTTTCAAGAAGTGATTCAACAAATGCGCTGCAGTTTAAGGCCATGAAAGGTTTTAACCGGCGCGCGCTGTTCAGATGAAGCGCCCTGGCTACCAGTTCCTTGCCGGTACCACTCTCCCCGGTAATCAGAACAGTCGTATCGCTCTGGGCTACATTTTTTAACAGCGCGTATATTTTTTGCATCGATTTACTGCGGCCTATAAGATTTTCAAAGCTGAAGCGTTCTTTTAGATGATTTGACAAATTTTTTAGTTCAGAGATATCACTGAAGGTTTCCACACCGCCGATACACTCTTTATCCGCGTTGAAGAGCGGAGCAGAGTTGACCCGGACAGGAACCCGATGACCGTCCTTATGACAAATACAGAGTTCTCGGTCGGATGAGATCTCCTTGCCATCCATGGTGGCTTCCATGTGACAGTTATTATGGCATTGATCTGAACAAAACAGTTCCCAGCATTTTTTACCGATAGCTTCCGTTCTGGAAAAACCGGTTATTTTTTCCGCCGCGCGGTTGAAGGAAGTGATTGTCCAGTCGTTATCAATAGTAAAAGTGCCTTCTGACCTGCTGTTAAATATGGCTTCCAGTTTATTTTTTTCGTTGATGATTTCTTTGGTTTTTTCCTGCACAGCTTCAGCCAGTCTGGCCATTTCCCGTGTATCGCGAAAGACGAGAATCACGCTCACAATTTCTTTTGTGGACCGTTTGATGGGTGTGATGGATGCGAGAACATTAACCTGCCTGCCGTCAGCGCGGGTTAGGTTTAAAGAAAGATTTGAGAAGGATTCACCTGATTTTAGAGCTTGCCGGATGGAGTCGCTGTCCTTTTTCGAATGCCGGAAAAGCATTTTATAATCATGCAGAATTACTCGTTCTTCTGTAAATCCGGTAATCCTGATGGCCGCGTCATTAAAAGCAATGATCTTGTCGTTCTGGTCGATGACAGCTGTGCCGTCAGGCCCAATCTGATTTATATCCACGTCAACTTTTTCTTTAGCTTCATGTAAAATATTTCACTAATGGAAAGATAACAAGATCAAACCATGTTAGCAACCGATATTAGTACTTATTTCCATGTGTACGGACTAAAAAATATTTGGTGGTATTGTAATTTACTTGTGCTGATTAACGGATAATCCTATCGGGTAAGGCATGGTGCCGCCGGTTGAACAAAATTTTTTATCCGGAACTGAAATATTTGGAATAATGGATATTGGATAAAAAAAGTCTTAAATTTCCCCCATAAATTATTTCCTTGAGCGAAACGCTTAATGAAACATATAATAATCATTGGATCGGAGGTTTTATATGGCTAAAGGCAGAGATAAAGGTAAATCTGAGGAAAAGAAAAAACCTCAAAAAAACATAAAAGAAAAAAGAAAAGCAAAAAAAGATAAAGGTTCAAAGTCTTCCTGATGTCAGGTGAGTCAAATCTTGATTATCATATTTACAGATTAAATTGGGATGTTTTTTCAGAATCAGGATAATGATTGTCACAAAATTGAGAAATATCGGTTCTTGTCTGATTTTCCATAAGATGATACTTTTAATATCGTGATGACATTTAATTATGATTCATGTTCCGTCTCAGATAGAAATCATCATTTGCGAAAAAAGAAGCTCTGTTTTTCTGAAAGATGAATCCATAAAGATCATTTGAATCGTGAAAGACAGATCGTGACTATTTCATGTGATTGCCGGCCATTTCATATAACAATATAAAACACAAATGGTTATTATTCATCTGAATATAGATGAAATACATGGTATGATCCTGCTATCCGGATTAAATTGCAAGGACTCAGTGAGATGTGGGGCATATCCCGGCTTCAGCGAGCAACATAAAGATATATACACATTTTAAGGAATAAGAAGTGGGTCAAAAAAAGGAAAACTGCTATAGTTCGGCAGAAATAGATCAGTGTATTAGTGTGCTTAATCATCTTATAACTCACAGCGAAGATTTTGTGGCGCTACCCAGAGAAAAGCAAATCGAACTAATGAAAATAGCCGGGCAGATATCCAGACCGGATTCGCATCAGATAAAACAACGCAGAAAAGCCTCGCGTGAAAATAAAAAACAGAAGATTGTTTCTAAGGAACGGAAGGCGAGAGC
>JBFXGD010000144.1:0-9172 GCA_050178385.1 Calditrichaceae bacterium | reverse complement strand
TGATGTCAAAAACGGTTATCTCCACGTGTCCGCGCCCCGCCGTACCAAACTCGATTGTGGTTTCCGGATTAAACGGGTTAGGATAGTTTTGTCCCACATAAAATGTTTCGGGAATTATTTGATTGTCAGTTATTCCTGTTGTCAATGTATATTCGAATTCATAGTAGAAATTTCCGGGTTCTTCCGTGACAGTCACTGAATACTCCGCGGGAGAAACTTCATATTGTTCTCCGAAATATGGAGGATAAATCAGCCACAGGCCGTCGCAGACTCTAAAATTAAACGTTGTATCAACCCCAGCGTTAGCGCCCGTCTGATAAATATTGGGATATCGTCCGTCCGTCTGAATACTGTGCCAGTAATTTAGTGCTTCAGCAGGAGCATTGATAAGTTTTACCGTGATATTTGAATTTCTGTAATTCAGTATAAAATTCAGATTTTCAACCGTATCGCTATTTACGCTCACATTTTCATATCTGGCCGGAATACCCAGATAGTCTCCATGATTGTCTTCGAAACTTACCGAATATGTGCCATCGGCTGTTCCCTGCCGGTAGGTATAATCCGGTTTTATAAAGGAGTGATAGACCGTAGTCCATGAATCATTATATATATTTATAAAAGCGGAATTAATATCCAGATACTCAGTCGGATCTCCTTCATCAAAACTAACTGAACCGGCTATTGCATTTGTCGCCGAAATCAAATTAAATCGCACGGTATCTCCGGGACTGCCTAATTTCATTGTCGCCCCTTCGATCACATATCCATCCGGCAATGGCGTACCCCAATCAGAATCTGCATTAATAGAAATATTATAATCATACTGGCTGCGAACTCTTAATTCTCCCAATCCTGTTGATTCTGAGTAGCCGCGCATGAATCCGACGACATCATTCGATGCCTGAATATAGAACACCTGATCCGGACTACCGCCATCCTTCGTAATTTTTACAAAAACAGATGCGTCCGTAGGAACAACATAAATATTTTTTTCCATGCTGTCACCTTTAGTCACGGTGAATCTATAATTGTCGTCATTCCATGTGTTGGGAATCAGATAATCTGGAATTAATCCGCCCTCACCCCATACATATAGTTCAAATGTTGCCGATGTTTGTTCCGGTCCGAAAACCGCCGGCACGCTATACTCTCCCTGAGAAATATAAAAATCCGCTTCATAACCGGTAGTTGTATTTCTTAATCCGCCCCCATCATTAATAAATACCTGCTGATGCGAAAATTCGTCCAAAACCTTTCCATAAACGACCGCCTCCGGGAGTTGCAGGTAAAAATCCACATTATTCATAGCAATATTGTTCACCAGCACCAAATGGTCTTCCGGCTGTATATAGCCGCCGGTCTGTCGTTCAAAAAAGATACTCACATCCCAGGTTTCATTGAATCCGTCTGACGGTATATTTATTGTATAATCTCCATTTTCATCGGTCAGCCCCGACCAGAATCCGAGATAACCTTCCTGGATCTCCGCTCCAATCATAATATTCGCAAGGGCATTGTCCGGTGCTGTGATATTTTCTTTTGTAAGTGTTCCGGATATAACCGAAGCCGGCTCAGCCAGCGGATCAATATGGAAAGCCGCTGTGGCTGAACTCTGATCATTTCTGTCTATTACCTGCATCATATAATCTGTCGGCGCGAATCCAAACGGGCCGAATGCCGCGTAAACCAGACCGTCATTCACTGCGCTCGAATCTCCCGGTCCGTCGTTTCCGACCATCCCATCCTGCATTAAAAACTGATCGAGCAGTAAATCATTCTCAGATAATTGCTGATTTTGATCCAGATCGAGATAGAGATAAAAATCCGCGACACCTCCGGGAACAGACACATCAAATTCCCAGGCATACAGCTCACCCTGAACCATACTCTGTGCCTCAACACCATTCACCCAGAACTTCAGATAAGTTGTTGCCTGGGAAATCGTGACCGCAATCATTACGATCATCAGACTTTGTAACATACGTTTCATGCTCATTCTCCTTATTTAAATAAACATACACCAGGACTTACTGAATAAAAAAAGCGGCTAATAATATATCTTCGGTAATTACTTCCAATTGATTAGAAAAAAAATTCATTCGCCAATCGGATCTTATCAGTTTAACAGTGACACACGCAAACGGTTATACAAATTTTCTGAACATTTGTAAAAATATTTCTTCATTAAAGACTAAAGGAAATGAGACGATTATGACCAATCAGATAAAATAATTCAGGATTAAAATAACAAAAAGATTCATAATAATTGCTTTGCGACATACTCATGATCAGGAATTGATTTATTCGTGGACTGACCTTAGAGAATAAAAACTATGCAGACAAAAATAATTTTTATTTCGGACAATCTGGACCAGTTTCAAAAATTCACCAGGGATAATCATTCCCCGGATGGTATTATTGAACTGATGAGCCATGCCGAGGCGAACAGAAAACATATCTTCCAAAATTATTATGATCTGTTTATCGTGGATCTTAAAGAACCCTGGCTTGCCATTCCGATATGGGTTCGCGAACAAGCACAGCATCATTATTTCTTCCAGTTTATTTTTATATCGGATAAGGCAGTAAGCACCGACCTGAATATGCTTCTGGACTCACTGATCTTTAAGGTTATTTCCCGGCAGGATGCGATAGAAAAACTCCAGGAAGTTTCAAAAGAAGCAGCCGCCTACTCTGCTCAGCACCGTTTCACACATCTGAATAGCCGGGTTAATGTTCCAAAAGGCCCTTCCGCCTTAATTGGAAATCATGACTCTATTAAAGGGATAACCAAATTTATTGATATTGTCAGTAAAGCGCCTTTTGCCCCATGTCTCATCCGTGGTGAGCTGGGAGTCGGCAAAGTACTATGCGCCAGCCTTATTCACCAGAAAGTAGGGCTTCCGACTGAATCGTTTGTAATAAAAAACTGTGAAAACACCACAACAAATGAATTACTTGGAGATCTTTTCGGAGTAGAAGGCGATGTTGAAATTTACGGGCCCAAGAGGTCCGGCCTTTTGGATAAAAACACCGGAAGCACTTTGGTGCTTAAGAACATTGAGCAGATTCCTCTCGATGCGCAGAATCAGCTTTTGTTATATCTGGAGAACAGAATATTCAAGCCGCTCGGCTCTGAACGCGTTATTGAAGCCAATACAAGACTCATCGGAATCACCAATCATAATCTTGAATGGTTTGTGAATCACCATAATTTTAATTCAGGTCTTTATTACCGTTTGAAGGCTTTCGAGATTGTCCTGCCGCCGCTCCGCGAAAGGAAAGAAGACATCGCCCTTCTAAGCAACTACTATCTTCAATTCTACAACAATCATTTCGGAAAAGAAATCAAAAGTATCTCGATAGGAGCCAGACAGATTTTATTGGATTACAAGTGGCCGGGTAATATAAAGGAGCTAAAAAACATTATCGAACGGGCAGTAATTATTTGTGAAAGTGATCAGCTGACATATAAATATCTGCCTGAAGATTTGAAGACTGAAGTAAACCACGAGCATGATGGAGATTATTTTAATAACTGCACATTAAAGGAACTGGAAAAGCTGCATATTGAGCGTGTTCTGACAAAAACAGAAGGCAATAAATCCAAAGCAGCCGAAATTCTCGATATTTCCCGTACCACTCTCAGAGAAAAAATGCGCCATTATCAAATTGAAATCAGCTGACCTATTATTACCCCCGTCTCTATTCCCTGTCCTTTACAAACTGATGTTTACAGTTGCTAAGTATTAACCAAATGATTAAGTTAAGTGTGTTTTTATGTCAGTAATTCAGCGCCATAAAAATACCGTGGCTATTTTTTAAATATTAACGGTAAACACGGCTGTAATTATACGGATTTTTTCCGCAAAAATTCTAATCATACTCAAAAATAAGCGAACTATGGGACCTACAAAAATATACATTGATCATAAGAATCTGATTCATAATATCGGCCTCACAAAAAAGCTGGCTTCTCCGGCAAAAATTATGGCGGTTATCAAAGCAGACGCTTACGGGCATGGGATGATCGAAGTTGCTAAGACGCTGGTTGCCAACGGAGTGGAATATCTTGGTGTCGCCTTCCCTGAAGAAGGTGTTCAGCTGCGGCAGGCAGGAATCAAAAATCCCGTTCTTGTATTAGGCGCGCAAATTCCGGAGTATTTTGAACAAAATATACAATATGATCTTGATACGACAATAACCGGAATGCATCAGCTTGAACCGCTGCGAAAGATCTGTGAAAAATTAAATAAAAAGGCCCGGATTCACATTAAAATAGATACCGGTATGAACCGATTAGGTTTTTCGCATGAAAAATTTCTTGATCTGGCCGATGAGTTTTTTAATCAGTCCTGGATGGAAATTACCGGCATTTACTCACATTTTTCCAGTTCGGATGAAGATGACATTTCCTATACGCGTCTGCAAATGGAACGATTTAATAAGGTAATTACTACCATAAAAGAAAAATCCCGTCTGCCTGTTCTCTTTCACATGGCCAATTCCGGAGCCATAATGAGGATTCCCGAATCAAAATATGATATGGTTCGACCCGGTATTATGCTTCATGGCAACCCGCCATCCAACGATTTTAAAATGAGCGGTGATTTTAAAGAAGTTATGCGTTTTGTTTCTGCCGTATCGGCGATCAAAAAACTCGGGCCGGAACAGCCGGTCAGTTATAACCGGAGATATTACACAAAAGAAGAAACCAAAATTGCTGTTATCCCCGCCGGTTACGCGGACGGTTATAACCGGGGAATGTCAAATAAGGGCAGCGTTCTGATAAAAGGGAGACGCTATCCGATCATCGGGAATATCTGCATGGATCAGTTTGTAATCGAGATCGGTTTAAAAAGCGAAATTCAAATCGGGGAAGAAGCGGTTCTGATAGGCTCCCAGGGCAGTGAAAGGATAAGAGTCGAAGAAGTGGCGCGGCAGATTGGTACCATACCGTATGAAGTCACCTGCTGGCCTTCCAGACGCGTTCCGCGTATACATTTGTATAATTCATTGTGAGGGTATCATGAAATTCTTAGTCTACGGAATTTTAATTACCATTTTCAGCTTCTTTACAGGCCAGGCTCAGGTTTTAAAGATCAGTGTCCAGATCGAAATGAGTCATTTACCAACCGATCAGCAGGATGAGCTGATTGATTTCCCTTCAAAGATCGAACAATATTATAATAATTATCAATGGACAGATGACGAATATGAAACGGATATCGACTGTAATATCCACATTATTATTGAAACTATTCAGAAAAAAACATTCGAAAAGATTTACAGGACACAATTTCTGATTTCCAGTGTTTCCGGAGAGAACTTTTACGATAAAACATGGGAATTCCCTTATGAATCAAGCTTCCCTTTAAATCATATCAAAGGCCAGTTTGATCCCCTGACGCATTTTCTTGATTTTTACGCTTATATGGTTCTCGCGGGTGAAATGGACACCTACGGCCTGCTTATTGGTTCTCCGCTTTATGATAAGGCGCTCGATATCGCCAATCAGGGAGTTCTTAGTCAATATCCGCGGGGCTGGAGCACCCGGGCGGATGATCTTCAGAAAATCACCAATATCCGGACCAGACCGCTCCGTGAAGTAAAACCCGATTTTTTTGAAGCGCTCTACCTGATGGATCAGGCGGAATATGAAAAAGCGTATGTTTCCGCGAAAAAAGTACTTGAAGGAATCAGCAGAGTATTTGACAAACAGCCTAATAATCGGTATCTGCGGATGTTTTTTGACGCCCATTTCAGGGAATTGGCCAAGTTATTCGTTGGACACAACGATGATTTGCAGGTTCTGGTTGATTTTGACAGCAAACACCGTGATACTTACAGAGAATTTTTGACAGAATAAAATTTCAATCATGCAAAAACAAAAAAGGGAAAGCCTGAAAAGACTTTCCCCTTTTTTATATCATTCAGCTCTATCTCATTAATTTTACAAACTTTCTCTTACCCACTTTAAGAATTTGACCTTCTGTTACAATGACAACATAAAACGGATCTGATACCTTTTCTCCGTCAATCGAAACACCACCGCCCGTGACCAGACGTTTTGCCTGGCCTTTTGATTCTGCTGTTCCGGTCATAACCATCAGATCATCAATTCGGATTTCGGCTTCACCGATGACCATCTCGGGAATCTCATCCGGCAGATCTTTTTTGACAAAAATGTTCTCAAATTCCTTTTCCGCCTGGATCGATTGCTCTTCGCCGTGATACATTCTGACAATCGTCCTGGCAAGATATTTTTTCACATCTCTTGGATTGGTTACCGGGTTTTCTAATTGTTTACTAATCTGCTTAAGTTCCCCCGAATCCACATCGCTGATCAATTCAAAATACCTGAAAATCATCTCATCGGGAATGGACATGGCCTTTCCGTAAATTTCCTTACCCGGCTCATCAATACCGATATAATTTCCAAGGGATTTACTCATTCTCTGCTTTCCGTCAAGACCTTCAAGCACCGGAAGCGTAAGGACTATCTGCGGTTCCTGATCAAACTCTTTCTGTATCTGACGTCCGATAACAAGATTAAATTTTTGCTCGGTCGCACCTAACTCTACATCGGATTTGATCATTACCGAATCGTATGCCTGCATTAACGGGTAAAAGAATTCATGAATACTAATCGGTAGCTGCGAACCAAATCGTTTGGAAAAATCGTCTCTCTCCAGCATTCGCGCCACGGTGAACCGCGCCGCCAGCCCCATCACCTCGTCAAATCGCATCTTGCTGAACCACTCACCGTTAAATCTGATCTGCGTTTTTGATTCGTCCAGAATCTTAAAAAACTGTTCCTGATAGGTCTTGGCGTGTTCCATTACTTCGTCATGGCTCAATCTGGGACGGGTGGAATTTTTTTCACTCGGATCACCGACCATTGCCGTATAGTCACCAATGATCACCACAACCTGATGCCCCAACTCCTGAAAATGCCGTAATTTTCTGATCCCGACCGTATGCCCCAGATGTATATCCGGAGCCGTAGGATCGAAGCCCTGTTTGATGATCAGGGGTTTATTCTTTTTGACTGAACGTTCCAGTTTCTTGACCAGTTCTTCTTCCGGCAGAATTTCAACCGTTCCGCGTTTGATCAAATCCATTTGTTCATTTACTGAAGGGAAAGCCATTACATCTCCGAATTTTTTAAATTTTTTTCTGTGTTCATTTGCGGGGGTTTAAAAACGATTCTTATTATTACGGTCCATATCCCGTTTCATATCACGCTCCGCGATGGCCGCTCGCTTGTCATATTTTCTTTTCCCGCGGGCAAGCGCCAGCTCAAGTTTGACCAGGTGATTTTTGAAATACAATTTCAACGGTATCAGTGTTACCCCTTTTTCATCAACCTGACGCATCAGTTTTTTCAGCTCAAGTTTATGAAGCAACAGTTTTCTGTTCCTGAGCGGCTCATGATTTTCCATTGCCGATTTTGTATAAGGAGAAATGTGCAGATTGAAAACCCACAATTCTCCATCAGTAAATTTTGCGTATGAATCCGCCATATTCGCCTTACCGTCCCGAAGAGATTTAACCTCGGTACCGGTTAGCACAATCCCTGTTTCTATGGAACTCACGATCTCATAGTCGTGACGCGCTTTTCTGTTTGTTGAGATTATATTACTTTTATCTTTTGACATTTAGCTCGCCGTTTTGTTTGTAAAAGGTGTTAAGTTTAACCAAAAAAACCGGATTGTTCAAGAAAATTACGTAAGGAGGAAGTAGGAATTTAAGATAAAAGAAAAAAGATAAAAGAAAAAAGAGGGAGAAGTAAAAAGCGTTTAGTGTTAAGTGTGTAAGAGTTAAGCGTGGAGGCGTGCCAATCTGGGCGCCTTTTGACGACCTGTCTGAAGTTGAGGATCCAATGGGAAATTGTCTGAACTATGTGATTACACTGATTAAATGATGACCATGGTTAAGAAATGGGACATCAGTCCTCATTCAATCACATAAATCAGAGTTCGGACAATCTTAATCAGATGTCAGACAATCGGTAATTGGGAAAGTTAAAAAATATACAATGCCGCTCTTTTGGCATAGGCCATTTCAAGATATGTTAAACGCCATCCCTGATCGGTCCGGATCATATACAAATGAAGTATATCCCCTACCCGGATATCATATTTGGCGAGGCCGGCGGGATTTATGTTTTTGAAGACCGATTTCATATGCAGATCTTTGGCGACATATTCACCATTATAAATCTCGGTTATCTCATAAAAACCTTCCACCTGATTTACATCCTGATTTTCATCAGAAAGCAGGAAATCCATAAAAGGGTATTCACCCTGATAACCTCGGGTAATTTCAAGAACTCTTTCGATATCGGAAAAATTATTTTCCATAAACCGCGCGAACAATCCGCTAATAATGACATGGTCGTTATATTCGAGAAAATGGATAAATCGCGAGAAGAGCAATCTGACATTCTTTAAATCGATCCTGTCATCAACTACAATCTCATGTTCAATAAAAATCAGAAAAAATTCTTCAAGATCATCTATGGTCATTTCTTCAACGCGCTTTATTTCCAGATAATCCGTAAGATATGTTTCAAATTTTTCAAGCAATTTTAATTCAAACACCGGACCATACTGATCTTCATATCCATCTCTGAAATCTCCGATGATGGAAGGAATATTCGGAACGCCTATTTTCCAGGGTTCAATATCTTCGTCATCTTCTTCGTCCTCATAATCAGAGAGCAGATCTTCCCATACGTTCTCATCCGACTGAAGCAGATCACTGAACATATCACCGGCATTATCATCCGGTTTACTCAGAAGATGCTGGCCTTTATTTCGGATAAATCCAATGATGATCATCATCAAAAATTCAGCAAACTGTATCAGTTCCGCATCCGCTTCATCCAGAATCAGATTAAGATCATAATTATAAAAATCTACCAGAGAATCGAGAACGACATAATTCAGGATATCCGAATGGAGACATTGTTCTTTTGTCGAGCAGTCACCTGGTTTCAGATTCAGCTCACTTATGAATGATTTTCTTTCGGTCAGTTCATCAATGCTTAATACTTCGTTCATTTTACCCGGTCAGCCTAATGAACAGGCGCCGAAGCAGTTTTTTTCAAGAAACATCTGCAGGCTGTCGCCAATATTAAAAGCCAGCGTGCCGATGTCTTCAC
>JBFXGD010000143.1:0-9174 GCA_050178385.1 Calditrichaceae bacterium | reverse complement strand
AGAAGCAAATCAGGGAATCCGTCTTCTCAATACGGAGACACAGTTCGCGATATACGCGGCGAGTAGAATTTATGAAGGCATATTAAGGAAGATAGAAGCCCGGAATTACGATCCTTTTCAAGGACGAGTTTATGTAAAACAGGGAAAGAAATTCCTGATTTTGCTCTTCGAAATTATAAAAACAAAAATCAATCAGCTTGGAGAATTCATTTTTCCTTCTGCTTATATGGTGGAGATGGATGATAAAGGCAAGACATAATATCTGGGCGGACAAAATATTTGAAAAGTATTTAAATCGTCTTTTTAAAAATCATTTTTATTCAATCAATGTGCTATCGGAGTATCCGGTAGTAAAAACGGATCTGCCGTTGATTATTATACCGAATCACAGTACCTGGTGGGATGGGTTCTTAATTTATCATCTAAACAAGAGAATCTTTGGTCGCCGGATGTTTGTGATGATGGAAGAAAAACAGTTAAAAAAATTTCCCTTTTTTTCCAGACTTGGAGCTTTTGGTGTTAACGCGAAGAGTGTGAAAAGCGTATTAAAATCCCTTAAGTACGCAGGACATGTCCTCAAAAACGCCGAAAATATGCTCTGTATTTTTCCCCAGGGAGTCCTGGAAAGGTGGCACAAAAGACCCATAGAGTATAAAAGGGGCATCGAGAAAATTATCGAAAACATCGAAGGAGATTCTGTCCTGCTTCCTCTTGCTATTCGCGCGGAATTTACCGGTGAGCAGCGGCCTGAAATTTTTTTGAATTTCGGAGAATCATTATTGGTTAATAAAACAAATTTTCCCGGTATTCAAATACTGGAATCACAACATGAACAGCTTCTTGATCAGCTTGCGGACAAAGTAAGAAATGGTGATGAAGGAGAAAAAATTTTTTCAGGAAAAAAATCTCTGAGTGACAGATGATAAAAGGTAGCTTAAAGTGATGTATGCAGTCTCATTATTTCTGTTAGCCATAATGCTGTTTATTATCATAGACAACATACTGAATGGGCCCGATTTGCGAAAAAGACAGGATGGGACAGATTTTCCGAAAGTCTCCATTTTGGTTCCGGCGCGTAACGAAGAAGATGTTCTGGAATCATGTCTGGAAAGTCTGGTCAGACAAAAATATTCCGATTTTGAAATTATCGTTCTGGATGATCAGTCAAACGACAATACCGGCGGTGTCATAAAAAAATATGCCGGGATATATCCGTTCGTCAGAGGAGTTAAAGGAAAACCGGTCCCTGAAGGATGGCTCGGGAAAAACTGGGCATGCTGGCAGTTAAGTCTTGAAGCATCGGGAGAAATTTTATTCTTCACTGACGCGGACACTATTCATGAATCTTATTCCGTTTCTCACGCGGTAAGCTGGATGCAATCTCACCGGGCTAAAGCCTTTTCGGTATTTCCCCAGCAAATTACGGCCTCTATGCCTGAAAAATTAATGGTGCCGTTGATAGATTTTATTCTATATAGTCTGTTACCGCTTCGGCTTATTTATAAGACAGCTTTTTCTTCTCTGTCTGCCGCAAACGGACAGGTACTTGCCTTTACAAGACAGGCCTATGACAGCATCGGGGGGCACCGATCAGTAAAAAATAAAATTGTGGAAGATGTGGAACTGTTCCGAAAAGCGAAATCAAAAAAAATAAAAGCGCTTACGGCAAGCGGAACCGGTGTCGTTTACTGCAGAATGTATCGGGATCAACAGCAACTCTTTAGCGGGTTGACTAAGATTTTATTTGGTTTGACAGGGAATAATATTGTGATGCTCCTGATTTTTACCGGTATTATGTTTACGGCAACTCTTTATCCGTTTGTGCTTTTGTGGAGCCGGAAGTTTATGATCGACTTGCTGATTCCGGCGGGAATAGTCCTGGTAATCAGATTGACTGTGGCTTTAAGATACCGCCATCCTCCCGTCATCAGTGTTTTTGGACATCCGCTGGCGGTGACGATCATTATTTTCATGGCCTTTAATTCATATTTAAAAACAAAATGGGGCCGTTTCGAGTGGAAGGGCCGCGCCATAGTTCTGAAGGAAATTAATCATTATTAGAATCCTATTGTAAGATGAAAAGCATTAAATATTTACTGACAGCCATTTTTTTAATCTCATCAGCACTGGCTGATGATACGGGCCGGATCACCGGCAGGATCATCGATCGGCTGACCAAAGAACCGCTCGCGGGTGTAAATGTGAGTTTGCTTCAGACAAGTCAGGGGGCTTCATCCGCCGGGGATGGGTGGTTTTTGATCAATAATGTTCCGGAAGGTCTGCATCGTCTCGAGTTTAGCTATGCGGGCTATCAAAATCGAATCGTGTCTGATATCGCGGTTACATCGTTTAAAGCGGCTATCGTCAATATACAGATGATTGAAGAGATTTATGAAGGTGAAAAAATTATAGTGACGGCCGGTTAATTTTCGGAAGAAACACAGACCCAACCCGGCGTCATTACATTGTCAAGAGAGGAAATCCGCAGATTCCCGGGTGGCTTCGAAGACGTGGTTCGTACCGTTTCTACCCTTCCCGGAGTTGCCGTAAATTTGACAGGCGGCAGAAACGATCTCCTTGTACGCGGAGGCGGGCCGTCTGAAAATTTGTATGTGATCAACAATATCGAAATACCAAATATTAACCATTTCGGCGGACAGGGGACCGGCAGCGGTTCTCTGAGCTTTCTGAATCTCGACTTTGTCAATAATGTCAGTTTTTCAACAGGCGGTTTTTCCGCGGAATACGGTGATAAGATGTCATCCGTCATGGAATTAACTATGACCGAAGGGCGTTCAGACAGGATCGGAGGTAAGCTCCTGATATCCGCGACACAATTCGGTTTAAACAGTGAGGGGCCTCTTGGAAAAAAGGGTAATTTTATTGTCTCCGCACGGAAAAGCTACCTGGATTTAATTTTTAAAGCGGCCGGCTTGCCTTTTATCCCGGTTTATTCGGATTATAATATATTGTTAAATTTTCAGCCAACCAATCGGGACAGGATTGTGCTTTTAGGATTGGCCGCGGTGGACCGCGTGGAACGGGATCAAAGTTCTCAGGAAAACCGGGTGACAAACTCCGGAATTCTTGGGAATTCACAGAATCAGTTTGTCGCGGGAATGGATTACAGGCATCTTTTAAACAGCGGTTATATAAATCTGACCACAAGCTGGAATTTAAATCAGTTTCGTCTGAACCAGAAAGATGTGGATGAAAATGATTATTTTAACAGCCGGGCAGATGAGCAGGAACTGAGTCTAAAACTACAGTATTTTACGCTTATGAGTAAAAAATTAGGATTTAAAACGGGATTTGCTCAAAAATTTATTTTCAGTGAGAATCAGTCCATTTTTGCGGACAGCATTTATGACAGAAACGGAAAAAAGCTTCCGGTCGAGGCGATCGGCGTTGAGAAGGAAAATTTTCAAAATACCAGGGCATCCAGGTCCGCGTTATTTTTTGAAGCGGAATGGTTCGCGCACAAAAATTTAACTGTTAAAAGTGGTTTACGGGTGGATTACTTTTCATTTCTCGATGACCCGCTTTATGCAGCGCCGAGGATGGCTATTAAGTATCAGCTTTCGCCGCGGTTTCAATTAAAGACCAGCGGAGGGATTTACTATCAGTCTCCCTCTTATGTGTGGCTTGTGAATCCGGTTAACAGAGACCTGAAAGCGCTTGAAAATAAAATGATAGTGGCGGGTTTTGATTATCTTCTTAGGGAGGATACCAGGATGTCGTTGGAGACATATTATAAACGTTATAATAAATTGCCTTCAGGGTCTGAAGCCGGTCTGAATGATTATCTGGTAATAACAAACACTGGAACTGCTTACGGTGGGCGTGATGATGATTTTCAGTCCTTTGGTTATTTTCCCCTTAAATCATCCGGAGAAGGTTATGCGTATGGATTCGAATGGCTGGTACAGAAACGGTTTTCGGATATACCGCTTTATGGACAGATGAGTTTTTCCTATGCCAGGTCCAGGTATAAGGCCGAAAATGGCAGGATTTATCCCGGACAGTATGATCAGCGGGTTATCCTGAATTTATCCTGTGGTTATATATTTAATAAAAAGTGGGAAATAAGCGGAAAATTCAGATATTTTACCGGAGTTCCCTATACACCGGTTTACAGACCGTCCGAAAATAAAATTCAACCGGGATACATTCAGAATTTGCCGGATGAATATCTTTCGGGGAGACTTACCCCCGCGCATCATCTGGATTTAAGAGTTGACCGGTATTTTAGCTTTCCCAAATGGAAGTTGATTATCTTCGCTGATATTCAAAATATCTATAATTTTAAAATCCCGTCCCCTCCTAAATATGATTTTTGGGATGATAATATTGTCACCGCGTCGAGTATCGGAATACTTCCGTCAATCGGTATCAGTTTTGAGTATTAAATTAAAGCCGTTTTAATAATTTGTGTGTTGAATAACGAGTCAGTATGAAAGAAATATCAATTTTGTTGTCGGTGGCTTTCACCAAAAAGGATACCTTAAAACTGCTGGTTATCTATGTTTTAATGATCGCGGGAGGCCTGTGGCACCTCCTGGGATGGTTTCAACCGGTTATGCAAAATTCAGCTTCGCTTGCCATGGGATTGATCACGCTGTGGATTATATATGAATATTACAGGCTTTATAAAACCAGGGGTAAAAGCAAAGGGGATAAAAAAAGAGATTTTTTTCGTTTACTCAGTTGGACAGGATCAGTTTTTGTCCTTTCTCTCGCCATTGAAGAGATTGGCGTATCTACCGGTATGCTTTTCGGAGAATACAATTACGGAGAGATACTGCGTCCCTTTTTTATAAATGTACCGGTTGCGATCGGATTTTCCTGGGTTAATCTTCTGCTCGGATCCATGGCGGTGGTCAGTGTGATAAATCCCGGATATTCCCGCGTCAATCCTGTTCTGATCTCGATAATGATCGCGGTATTGATGGTTGCCTTCGATTTTTTGATGGAGCCAGCGGCGGTAAAACTGGGTTACTGGGAGTGGGAAGATAACGTAATTCCGGTCAGAAATTATCTTTCCTGGTTTGTCTTTGGATTTCTGTTTGCCTGGTCCGCCTCCGGAACAGGTATATTAAAGCGGGGGATTCCCGGCATTACGATGCATGCCTGGTTCGCACAACTGGCGTACTTTTTTATAGTCACCCTGAAATAAGGTTTTACTAATGAACACGCTTTCAGAAACATCAAGAAATTTAACTGGATTAATGATCGCTTTAGGGATCATTCTTGTCTGGGGGGGTAGTCTGATATTTTTACTGTCCCTGAATATTAATTGGTCAGTGTTTCTCTGGATTCCGCTTGTATTATGGCAGACATTTTTTTATACCGGTTTGTTTATTACGGCGCATGACGCGATGCATGGCAGTGTTTTTCCGCCAAACAGAATTTTAAATGACACGATAGGCGCCGTGTCGGTTATATTATTTGCTTTGTTTTCCTACCGGAAATTGAAGCGTAAACACTCTGAGCATCACCGGTTTCCCGGGACCCGGAAAGACCCTGACTTTCATGATGGACATAACAGGGGTATTGTCAGATGGTATTTTCATTTTCTCAGAGGCTATATAGGATGGAGACAACTGGCCGGAATGGCGCTGATCTTTAATGTTCTCGAACATTTGTTAAATGTGCCTGTTCAAAATTTAATTGCGTTTTGGATCATGCCGTCACTTTTGAGTACGGTCCAGCTTTTTTATTTCGGAACCTATCTGCCGCACCGGGAGACGGAGATCACCTTTACGGATCACCATCGCGCGAGAAGTAACGAATATCCGGTATTCTGGTCGTTTCTCACATGCTTTCATTTCGGATATCACCTGGAGCATCATCTGTATCCGTCCTCTTCCTGGTGGAGATTGCCGGTTGTGAGAAAAAATTTTGTCAGATCGTTTATTGATGCAAAATAAGGATGAATTATGAAAAAAATCATTGTCATAGGAAGCGGATTTGGAGGTTTGGCCGCCGCCAACAGGCTTGCTGCCATGGGACATGATGTTCATATTTTCGAAAAACGTGACCGTCTGGGCGGAAGGGCGTATCAGTACGAAATAAACGGCTTTAAGTTTGACGGAGGCCCCACCGTGATAACAGCGCCCTATATCTTTGATGAAATCTTTGAGGCTGCCGGGAAAAAACGCGATGACTATTTTAAGCTTGTACCGCTTGATCCATTTTACCGTCTGTTTAATCATGAAGGACGCTATTTTGATTACCGTCATCATCTTGAGGACACGCTAAAGGAGATCGCCAAATGGAATCCGTCAGACCAGGAAGGATACCGTAAACTGCATAAACATACCCGTTCCATATTTGAATTTTTTCATCCTTATACGGATCAGCCATTCTTAAAATTGAGCGGGATGTTAAAAATTATGCCGCAGGTGATTCGGTTGGAAGGGTACAGAGGGACATACGGCTATATCTCCAAATTTATCAAAAATGATTTTCTCAGAAGAGCGTTCTCCTTCCATCCCCTTCTGATCGGTGGTAATCCCTTTGATACCCCGTCGTTATACACGCTTATTTTGCAGTTCGAAAAAGAGTGGGGCGTCCATTATGCAATCGGAGGAACAGGAGCGATTGTTGATGGTCTCGGCAGATTGTTTGCCGAATCAGGAGGAAAAGTGCGGTTAAATACTGAGGTCAGTGAAATACTTGTAGACAATCGCAGGGTCACCGGAGTAAAACTAGCAGACGGAACCACACATAATGCGGATATCGTAGTCAGTAACGGAGATGTTGCCTTCACTTATAGAAATCTTATTAAAGAACAATACCGCCGAAAATATTCAAATAAAAAAATTGACCGCATGGATTACAGCATGTCGCTGTTTGTGATCTATTTCGGGACGAAGCGGAGATATCTTGATTCCAAACTTCATCACCATAATATTATTTTGAATAAACGGTATAAAGGGCTGCTCAAGGAAATATTTAACGGGCATAAGATGCCTGAGGATTTTTCACTCTATCTTCATATGCCGACGTTAACCGATCCGTCGATCGCTCCGGAAGGCTGCGAATCTTTTTATGTCCTTTCACTCGTGCCCCATCTTGATTCCGGTGTTGACTGGAAGACGGCTGCAAAGCCTTATCGTGATAAGATTATGCAATTTCTTGAAGATAATTATCTCCCTGATTTACAAAAAAATATTATTGCGGAACATTATATCGATCCTTTACATTTTCAGAATACATTGAACAGTTACAAAGGCGCGGCTTTTTCAGTAAAACCCAGTTTAATCCAGTCCGCGTATTTCAGACCGCACAACCGGTCGGAAGATTTTGAAAATCTATATTTCGTTGGCGCCGGCACCCATCCGGGAGCAGGAGTCCCGGCGGTGTTGTCTTCAGGTAAGATAACGGCAGATTTGATACAATCATCAAACGGGACGGGATAAAATGACAAATTTCTTTGAACTTGGATTAACGCAAACAGAAAAAGAAATTCAGCTGGACTCCATACCGGTTGAAGGAAAGATTCCTCTATGGTTAAAAGGAACATTGATTCGTAACGGACCAGGTACTTTTAATGTTGGGAAGAGCAGTTACCGACATTGGTTTGACGGGTTGGCAATGCTTCACAAATTTTCATTCAATACCGGAAAAGTATCCTATTCGAATAAGTTTCTTGAATGCGACGCGTATAAGGAGGCCATGGAAAAGGGAAAGATATCATATTCTGAATTTGCCACGGATCCGTGTCGTTCGCTGTTCGGAAAATTAACCGCGGTCTTTAACCAGAAAATAACCGACAGCGCCAAGGTAAATGTCGCGCAGATAGGCGAGCGGTTTCTGGCGCTTGGCGAAACACCGCTGCAGATCGAATTTGATCCGGTTACCCTGGAATCGCTGGGTGTCTATAAATACGAAGAAAAATATAACCAACACATCACAACGGTTCACCCGCAATTCGATTTTAAAAGCGGTGAAATTTACAATCTGGTGACGAGGTTTAACAGGATCAGTCACTACCGGATCAAACGCCTCTTAAATGGCCGTTCAGAATTGGCGGCGGAGATACCGGTTAAAGAACCGGCTTATATCCACAGTTTTGGTATGAGTGAAAAATACTTAATACTGACCGAATATCCTCTGGTGGTAAATCCGCTCAAATTATTGTTTCAGATCAAACCATTCATTGAAAATTTTGTCTGGAAACCTGAAAATGGCGCCCGGTTTCTCATCTTTGAAAAGAAGTCAGGTGAATTAGCGGCGGAAATTAAGACCGATGCCTTTTTCGCTTTTCATCATATCAACGCTTTTGATGACGGAGAAGAACTTGTCATAGATATTAACGCGTATCCCGATGCTGAGATTATCCGGGCGTTTTATCTCAACAGATTAAAGGACAAAAAATCTCGTCTGCCCTTTGGTGAATTCCGGCGATATCATCTCAATCTGGCATCCGGAAACGTCCGTTATGAAAAAATCTCCGATGAGTGCATTGAGCTGGCGCGGTACGATTATGAAAGGCTGAATATGAACAAAGACTATCGGTATGTTTACGGTGTCAGTGTCAATAAGAAAGAGCCGGAGGGATTTTATAATCAGTTAGTAAAGATAGATATACACAATAAAAAATCTAAAAATTGGTTTAGCGAAAATTGTTACCCCGGTGAACCGGTATTTGCCGGAAATCCCGGCCGTACAGATGAAGATGACGGAGTTGTGCTTTCGGTAGTACTAAATGAAAAAAAGGGAAACTCGTTTTTACTCATTCTTGACGCGGCCTCATTCACTGAAATTGCCAGAGCGGAAATCCCGCATCCTGTGTTGTTCGGTTATCATGGAGAATTTTTTGATCAAATTTAATCTGAATTTAAAATCAGCCATAGCAATCTTTAATCTGCTAACAGTGGCCGTATTATTAGCCGGGGGAAACAAGGGGCAAATCGGTGGTATGGTTTCCGATAAAAGGACGTTGCAACCACTGGCCGGCGCGAATGTTGTTATTGAAAGCATCGGCAGCGGAGCGGCAACAGACAATGACGGTCATTTTTCCATTCTAAATCTGGAACCCGGGAGCTACAATATCGACGTGTATTATCTCGGATACAAAACGCTTAAGAAGGGGAATGTAATCGTCAATCCAAACCGGACAACGGTTTTGGAGCTGGCCCTTGTTGAAGATCTTCTCGAAAGTGAGAC
>JBFXGD010000142.1:0-9250 GCA_050178385.1 Calditrichaceae bacterium | reverse complement strand
CTGTTGTATTCCGGAGCTGCTTCATCTACCGGCTCGATTAAATTCACGGATTCAAGCGGCTCGCCATTCACATCTTCATAATTTTTTTTCTCAGTCATATAATAGATCAACGGAACCATGATAAGCGTCAATGCTGTGGATGCTAAAGACCCGCCCATCAATGCCAGGGCCAGCCCCTGGAAGATTGGATCGAAAATAATCACCACCGCGCCGATCACCACAGTACCCGCGGTCAGTAAAATCGGCAATGTTCTCACCGCCCCGGATTCTATCACCGCCTGTTTCAGGGAAACGCCCTCCGCCATACGCAGCTGGATAAAGTCGATCAGTAATACCGAATTACGTACCATAATACCCGCCAGGGCGATCACTCCGATCATGGATGTGGCCGTAAAAAACGCGCCGAATAACAGATGGGCAATCAGCACGCCGATTAAGGATAGGGGAATCGCGACCATCATGATCAGCGGTACCTTAAATGACTGAAACCAGCCGATGATAAGCATGTAGATGATCACCAGAACCACCGCGAAAGCCGCGCCAAGATCGCGAAACACTTCATAGGTGATTTGCCATTCTCCGTCCCATTTTACGGACAATTCTTCTTCATCATCCGGTTGAGACGCGTAGTACTGTTTAACATTCAGACCCTGCTCTTCGCTCAGCTTTTGAATTTTTTCATCAAGATCCAGGATGGCGTAAACCGGGCTCTCAAGCTCACCGGCCACATCACCCGTCACATAAACGGCCCGCCGCTGATTCTTTCTATAAATACTCTTGTCCTGTATCTGTTCTTTAATCGTCACCAGTTCTGAAACCGGAACGAGCTGGCCTGTTTTTGACATAACCTTTATATTCCTAAGATCATTTAGCCCCGACCGGTCTTTTTCAGGCAGGCGTAATTGAATCATCACGGGCTCAATTTCATCCGGCTGATACAAAGCCGAGACATCCATACCATGCAGCGAGATTCCGAGAACGCCCACAATCTGTTCGGCGGTGATTCCGGCCAGCATGGCTTTTTTCTTATCGATCTCAAATTTGTATTCCACCTGATCATCTTCCACCAGCCAGTCCACATCAACAATGCCTTCGGTGCTCTCAAACTGCTCTTTTACTTTTGAAGCAAAACTCATTTGACTCTCGCGATCCGGACCGTACACCTCCGCCACCAGCGTGGACATAACCGGAGGACCCGGAGGCACTTCCGCTATTTTCACATTCGCGCCAAATTTTTCGCCGATTGCCTGAACACCAGGCCTGATTCTTTTCGCGATAAGGTGACTCTGATCCGAACGCTCGCTCTTATCCAGCAGATTGATCTGTATATCGGCTACATTCGGACCGCGGCGAAGATCATAATGTCTCACCAGACCATTAAAATTGATTGGCGCCGCCGTTCCCACATAACTTTGATAGTTGATGATTTCAGGCACGGTTCTCAGATATCCGGCGATCTCTTTGGTGACTGCCGCGGTTTGCTCAAGGGTACTTCCCTCCGGCATATCGATGATGACCTGAATTTCGTTTTTATCATCGAACGGCAGCATTTTCACCGTAACCAGCTTGAAGGCCAGCAATGACAAGGACGCGACCAGAAGGACAGACACGATAATAATTGCCGTCCAGCGTTTTTTGGCGTCTTCAAGCATCGGAGTGATCGACCTGGCATAAGATTTATAAATCAGCGTATCATGCAAATTGTACTTTTTGGGTTGCTTTTTTGATTTTGTATCGTCATCCAAGAATTTGTAAGCCACATACGGTGTTACGGTAAGGGCCACTAACAGTGAGAATGCCATTGCCACGGCCGCGCCGATGGGCATGGGAGCCATGTACGGTCCCATTAATCCGCTTACAAATGCCATCGGCAGCACGGAGGCCACAACCGTAAATGTGGCGAGAATGGTGGGATTCCCCACTTCATCTATCGATGCCAACGCCGCCTGATAACGCGGAAGATTTTTCATTTTGAAATGGCGGTGCATATTTTCAACAATAATAATTGAGGCATCCACCACAATTCCCGTTACAAACACCAGAGCAAAAAGAGTGATTCTGTTTAGAGTATAACCCATCATGTAATACACAAATAACGTGAGCGCGAAGGTGATCGGAACACTCACAAAAACCACCCAGCCGCCGCGCCATCCGAGAAAGAGCGCGACAACCAACGAAGCGGCCAGTATGGTACCGAGTAGGTTCATCAGCAGTGAATTTACTTTTTCCGAGGCCGATGCCCCGTAATCACGGGTTATTTCCACTTCTATATCCGAAGGGATTACACGGCCCCGCAGCATATTTACCTTGCCGATCACCGCTTCGGCGATATTCTTGGCATCCGCTCCTTTTCGTTTTGCCACAGAGATGGTTACCGCCGGAAATTCCACCCCGTCCTCCAGTGACCGCTCGTTCAGCTCAACGGTTCCAAAACCATAAGAAGAATAATTCACCGTCTCTTCAGGCCCGTCGGTTACGACGGCAACATTTTTCAGATAAACGGGACCTTTATTATAAACACCGATCACCAGATTTTCTAAATCTTCCACGTTTTCAAGAAAATTTCCTGTTTCAACCAGATATTCACGGTTGTTATGATTAAAACTTCCCGACATGGACTGCTTATTGGCGTTTTCAATCTGCATCATCACCATCAGCGGATCCACATGATAAGCGGCCATCTTGTTCTTATCGAGCGAGACATTTATCTTTCTTTTCCGCCCGCCAATAATTTTCACATCCGCCACATTGTCCAGCTTTTTGACTTCACCCGCGAGCTCCGTTCCCACCCGTCTCAGATCGTAATCATCATAATTTTTACTCCAGAGTGTCAGACTCATTATGGGTACATCATCAATGGACTTTGTTTTTACCAAAGGCATGGAAACACCCTTTGGCATCGTATCCATATGACGCATTATTTCATCGTACAGCTTTACGATGCTTTTCTCCGTGTCTTCTCCCACATAAAACCGGACAATCATCATGGCCATACCCGGCATGGAAGTTGAGTAAACATATTCCACGCCATCTATATTCGAGATTAATTTTTCCAGCGGTTCAACGACTCTCGATTCTACTTCTTTGGAACCAGCCCCGTTATACATCACAAAGATATCGGCCATGGGCACTATTATTTGCGGTTCCTCCTCACTCGGGGTCAGATAGATGCTAAACGCGCCGATTCCCAGCGAACTGAGGATAATTAAAAAGGTCAGTTTCGATTTTATAAACGCCTTTGCCGTTTTTCCTGCTAAACCTAAATTCATTACATTACCTCAACTTTTTGACCTTCACGAACGTTTTTGTTAAGTATGACCATATCGCCCTCATTTAATCCGGATAAAACTTCAAACCCATGATCCGTTTCTTCTCCAAGACGCAGCCATCTTAACAAAGCCTCGTTATGAGAACTGACCGTATAAACACCTTTTAACTGTCCCCTTTCGATCAAATCGTCTTTATCTATTAAAATCATTTTCCGTTTACTGTCTTCCGATATGACTTTCGCGTACATACCGGATTTGATCCCTTCGATATCCTGATTATCTGAACTGATCATCACCTGCACTTCATATTGTCTGCTGCCCGGGGTGGCGCCGGGATTTATTTCATCGAGCACACCGGTAAAAATCCGTCCGTTTAACTCATCAATATAAACCTTTACCTGATCCCCCTTGTTAAACCGGTTTATATCACTCGCAGACACGGAGGCTTTTACTTTGAATGCCGAAAAATTTTCAACAATCATGATTGGATAACCGGGTGCTGTCAGATCGCCTTCCTCATAGAATTTATTAACGATAAAACCCGGGAACGGCGCTTTAATGACCGCGTAACTGAGCACATCATTGATCTCATTTTCCATCTGGCGAGCGGCGTTTGCCTGGGCAACCGCCACATCGTAAGCCATTTGGATGTCTTCCATTTCTTTCCCGGTCGCGCTGTTTTTTTCATACAGGCTCTTTACTCTTTCATAGTTCACATTCATATTTGTCAGAGCCGCCTCGGCCTGCGCGATATTTGCCCTGGCCTGCTGTCTTTTCGCCAAAAGATCCGTGCTGTTGATTTTGGCGAGAATCTGGCCTTCACGGATTGCCGCGCCTGCTTCAAAAGGGAAGTAGGTGATAGTACCCATCAGTTTTGTACTCAACTTTACCCGCTGAACGCCTTCCACATTTCCGGTGAATTCGAATAAATCTGGTACTTCTTTTATCTCTATTTTTTTCGCGTTTACCTTTGTAATCTGTTCCATTTTATGTGTTTGTTTATCCTCGGTGCATGCGGTTACACTCAGAGAAACCATCCATCCCAAAAGTATGATTGTCATAATTCTCGTAACCATTATTTCTCCCATCATCTATCATTAGTATTCAATTTTTTCTTCACTCATTAATTCCAGATTGAAAATGCTGACATTGTAAAAATACAGCGTCTTTATATAGCTTAATTCCGCGTTGGAAAACGCCGTTTCGGCATTCAACAAATCCGTTGTCTTTTCCAGTCCTTTGGCATAACGGTCTTTTATGATCCTTAGAGATTCTTTAGACTGCTCGACAATATTTTTTGCCAGTTCCAATTTTTTTTCCGCCGACCGCAAATCACGTTCGGCCGCCTTAACTTCATTTTCCGCCTGTGATTTTGCTTTGCCGTATTCATATTTTGCCACGTTAATTTCGGCTTTAGATTTCTGAACGGCGGAGATATTCTGAAATCCGTTAAAAAGATTCCATCGCAGATCTACACCCACCATCCAGTTTTCCGCGTCAGTGCCGTAGATTTCGGAATCATTCAATTCATAAGATCCGAAGGCGTTTAATCGCGGCAGAAATTTCATTTTGTTCATGGTGAGCATTTTTTCTGTCGCGGCAATCTGCTTACTGTAAGCCCGGAGATCGGAACGATTTTCAAGAATTGATTTCCGGTCGTAGGAAAATGTCAATGCCGGTTTATATTCCAGCGAATCTGAAGGCATTACAAGTACGTCATCTTTAATGCCAAGCAATTGTCTTAACTGATCACTTGAGTTCAATAGTTGATTGTCCACATCGGTTTTCTGACTTTCCAGGTTGGATACAAAAACTTCCGCCATCAAATAGTCCGCTTTTGTGATCAATCCTTCTTCATAATAGTCCTTTATGAGCTTGCGGTTGGCGAGAGCCGCTTCAAGGGCTTGCGCGACAACATCCTGACTCGATTTCATTAATCCCACTTTATAGTAACTCAGCTTTACCATAAATTCGATATAGTTTTCGGTTCTCAGCTTTTGGAATTTCATGGCCGAGAGACCGTCCGATGCCGCGGAGCGTCCCCAAACTCCATCAAGATTGATGAGCGGCTGGTTGATTTCCAGTTTGGTAACAAAGTTTTCAAAGTTATCAGGATCATTTAACAGCGCCGGATTAAAATCAGCCTGTGTCACGATTTCCTGCTTTAGTTTTAATCCAAAAACCACAAGCGGGTCATTCGTTTTAACATAGGTTTCGGATAAAGTTATTTGCGGTAAAAAGATGGCGGATGTGCTGTTGAAATCAGCCTGCATACCGTCCACCCGGGCTGTTGCGATTTTGATATCATAATTATTTTGTTCCGCTCTTTTCAGGGCATCATCAAGCGATAAATTTAGTTTATCCGATTGAGCAGAAAGAGAAGAAAACATAAAAAAAAGTAATAGTAAACCTGATATATTTTTAAAATATTTGACCATTTTTTCTCCCGGTTCAAATTCCGTAAGTAAAAGAATCGATAGTGATATCGTTCGATTTGTGTTATTCTAGAAACTATAAGATGAATTTATCCGGAAGGAGTTACAGAATTTTCCAAAAAATGTTAGTTTTCTACAACTAACCATCGAATTTGGGGATATGAAGCCTATTTATTAATGTAAGGATTGATTCCCGGGAGAAATGAGTGCCTGTCTGATAAATCCATCATTAAGGATGTCATTCCATTTCAAAAACGAAACTGAATATTTTCAATCTCTCTGCGATCCATAATTCGGCCTACCGGATAAAGATTGATCCTCTGATCCCAATAGGGTGATTTCTGATAAAACCACAATAAAATGGCCCTGGTATCGTTGGCAAATGATGAGTCTGACTGAATTTTATATTCAAATTCATTTCTCAAATCTTCGTCACTGGCGAGCATAATTCTGGCGCGTTCTTCCATGACGTATGACTCCGAATATTCTTTACGCTCAAAAATGCTATCAAAGAAACCCCAGTACAGATAAGAATCCCTGCCCTGCGGCTCAAGAATATTCGCGATAATTTTTGCCGTCCGCTGATTCATATCGATTACGACCGAACCCGCCGGAAAAACGATCTCCTCATTAACCGGCTCAAGATCAAATTTGAGAGGGAAACGGCCTTCATAAGGTTTTTTTGCCCAGCTTACATCTGAAAAACGGTATGTTTCGACCATCATTTTCACCGGTTCACTCAGCCGCCGGTAACTGATTCCATGCAGCGCAAGCCGGTCGATCACTTCTGTCCATTCCACCGGTATGATATACGCATCGGGCGGCATTACAGTCACTTTTGCTTCCATTTTATTGTAATGTGGAATTCTATATGTAACGGTATCAGTTGTGTAGCGGTACCAGTCGCCGCCGGTCAAATCACTTTTTTCCACGGAATATTTATACCCCTTAAAATTGATCATCGTACTGTCTTTGGCGTATTGATAAGTCAATGCGAACGGATTCTTCCTGAATTCCCATTGGGAAGTCACGCTGTCCGCCTTCGCGGTGATGGCCTTTAAATTGAGATAGTCCTTGTTGATCAGCTGAAGGGTATTCTTCAGAAGCTCATAGGTGGCTGTCACCCGTGTTTTATAATTTTTAAACATGTGAGTTTCGATCAGCAATCCAGTCCTGTTTTGAGCCGCGACATATCCGTCCGATAAACGCGGAGGGGAAGCCCAGTCCGCCAATCCGCTTTTCACATCATGCGCTTTTCGGAAAGCCACATAAGGGGTCAGCGGATATCCGTTCTTCGCCATCAACGGTTTGATATTTTTAATATAGTAGTTTTCCGTCCAGTCAATCAAACCTTGATCGGCGATTCCGTGTGTATCCAGTTTATAGGAAATGGCATACTGATAATCGGCACCGTCCGTCACGTGGCAGTCGGCAAAAAACTCAGGCAACCAGCGATTGTATAGCCGCAAAAAAGCGCGCATCTCAGGAGCATCCGCCTTGAGAAAATCGCGGTTCAGATTATAATTCTGCGCCGTTACCCGCCAGCCTGTCTCCTCCGGACCGTTTTGATTGATTCGATTGTACGCGCCAAAACGCTCATGCCCGTCCACATTAAAGATTGGGTTAAAAAGTATCGTCACATGCCCGATCAGATCCTCAAGTTTTTTTGTGACGGCAATTTCCCGCGCGAGCATCAGCCCGGCATCCTTACCGTCAGGTTCACCCGCATGGATCCCCGCCTGAATATAAACCACCACATTACCCGAGGCGCGCACGTCTTCAGGAGTAAAATTCCCGTTACGGTCAATAATCAGAAGCGGCAGGTCTCTTCCCTGCGGACTGATTCCAAAAGATGTGTATGAGATCCACGGTGAAGCATCTGCAAGACGTTGACAATATTCTACGGTCTGATCATAACGGGGTGTTTCCAGAAAATCCGATTTTTCATAATCGGTTTTCCAGTCGGCCGATTGCGCGAAAAGTGCCCCTGTAAGCATTATTAAAAATATCAGATGCTTCATAACGTTCCTCAATTTGATCAAATGATGATGAATAAAATAGAAATTGAAGATATAAAGATCAATCCTTATTAATTATGAGGAAAAATCATTTTCATGTTCGTACTCTTTTATCTTTTATCTTCTATCTTTTCCTTCCTACTTCCTACTTCTTACTTCCTACTTATTCTTCTCTTCCTACTTTTTGAATGGCCAAAAAGTAGCAAAAAGCCCTGGCGAATTTTAACTCGTGATTATTATTGCTGTTTTTCTCATTCTTCCACTCGGACAGAAAATTCGCCCCGAAGAATTCCGCAACACAATAGATGAAATAAATACTTTTACCCATTGTCAGATTTCCCTAACCCACCCCGGGCCTGATAAATCATGCCCTTCCCCTCCCTTATGCATAAGGGAGGGGATTGAGGGGAGGGTTAATGCTTTTGCTTTAACAGAAAATTCGCCCCAAAGAATCTTTTTTTCTACATCCTTCCAAGGTAGCCAAAGATGCCTGCGGCATGACATACGGGTAGATTAACCGGGTTCCGCGCGGTTGACTATGACATCGCGTGCAAAAATTGGGACGCCCCTACGCTTAACTCTTAACGCTCTTAACTCTTAATGCTCTTAAATTCTTACTTCCTACTTCTTACTTTGCTCACAGGAACAACCCCCTCAGTCCCCCTTTGCCAAGGGGCAAGCAGCTTATTCCTGATCTTTTTTCTTTTATCTTTTATCTTTTTTCTTAAAATTCTTACTTCCTACTTCCTACTTCCTACTTCCTACTTCTTACTTCCTACTTATTCTTCTCTTCCTACTTTTTGAATGGCCAAAAAGTAGCAAAAAGCCCTGGCGAATTTTAACTCGTGTTACATATTTCAATTTTTCTGGCTCATCCACTCGGACAGAAAATTCGCCCCAAAGAATCTTTTTTTCTACATCCTTCCAAGGTAGCCAAAGATGCCTGCGGCATGACATACGGGTAGATTAACCGGATTCAACGCGGTTGACTATGACATCGCGTGCCCAGATTGGGACGTCCCTACGCTTAACTCTTAACGCTTTTTACTTCCCCCTCTTTTTTCTTTTATCTTTTATCTTTTTTCTTAAAATTCTTACTTCCTACTTCCTACTTCTTACTTATTCTTCTCTTCCTACTTATCCCTCCCTACTTATTTTTTTCATTTTCTTTAATCCCGGTATTTTGTAATCTTACACATTCACATGCCATCCATTTTCGGGAGTGATGAATATTGGCCGTACTGCTTAGACGATATATCAAAAAAATCATTATCCGCCTTATCAGGCTCAGGCATCGGCTTATTAAACAGCTCGTTGGTATGTTTGGCCGGTTACGCCGGGCAGAGCACATCTTTATGGTGCTCACCGCTATCGCGATCGGTGTTCTTGGGGCCTTTGGAGCGATTTTCTTCCGCTATCTTATTAAAATTACCCATCACGCCTTTTTTCAGACGGATATCTATTCTCTTGACTGGGTAAGCGGGCTTAGCTGGTGGCAAAAACTGGGCATTCCGGTTCTCGGCGGGCT
>JBFXGD010000141.1:0-9270 GCA_050178385.1 Calditrichaceae bacterium | reverse complement strand
ATCCGCTTCCCGGAAGGGAAATGCGGATAAATCTGAGCATGTCATTTAATTGATAATCTTTTAATCGTTTAATCGTGGGAGGGATTCATGAAAAAGTTGTTTGTTTTAATGATTTCGTTGTTTTTTGTCCTGGGGCTTTTCACAGGATGTGATGAGGACTCACCGACAAAATCAGAAGCGCCGCCGACAGCCACAGCGCTGTTTGTCCTCAATTCGTCGGCGACAAGTATTTCGGTTGTCGATCTTGAGACAGGTACCGTTTATAATAATGCCGCGACGGTTGGAACATGGCCGAATCAGATCATTTATAACGATGGCAAATTGTATTGTGTCAATTCCGGTTCAAACAATATTCAGGTGTTTAATCCTGACACATGGGCCATTGAGACAATCAGTCTCGGCAGCAATAACAATCCGATGAACATGGCTTTTTATGACGCAAATACCGCCTATGTCGCCTGCTCTGTATCAAATAAAGTCCTGCAAGTTGATCTTGCCGCTAAAACAGTGACCAAGACCATCGATGCCGGTGTCGGAGCGACGGGTATCGCCATTGCTGACGGTAAAGTCTATGTTGCAAATACCGCGTTTGACGGATCCGACTATACTTATGGACAGGGAACAGTGACGGTTGTTGACGCTGCGACCGGAAATTTTATCAAAACTATTAACGTGGCAACAAATCCGCAGGCAGTCGGCGTAACTTCTGACGGCATGGTTAATGTTGTTTGCACCGGTGATTATTTTAGTCAGTTCGGTAAAATTGCCATTATCAATCCGGCAACCAATACGGTCGTTGATTCTGTCGATGTTGGTAATTCTCCGGGAAGTATTTCAATATCTCTTTCAGATGATATGGCATATCTTGGTATTTGGGGCGCGGGAGTGCTTTCCTACAATACCGGTACAAAAGTCATAAAAAATGGTTCGGATAATCTGCTCTTGGGGAAAGGTGGATCAGGTGTGGTTACCGATACCGAAGGTAATATTTATGTGTCTGTTTGGGAAGACGATCAGGTTATCAAAATTGATAGTGATGGCAATGTCCTTGAGACGTACAATGTTGGTGACAGTCCTTTGTCTTTAACAATTAAAGTTGAATAGTCGCAAATAAATACGATTGATCCTGAGGCTGTCCCATGGTTCTTTTTTTGACGGGTGTATAATAATTGGACAGGATGAAAAACTCAAAGCGCGACCCGACTGAAATGTGTTCGTCAAAATCCGAAGGCAGGACCAGATGGACAGCCTCTTTTTTAATCTTAAGGAGTCTATGATGGAAAGGGAGAAAAAGTACTATTCCCTGAACTACCTCATTCTGATTATTTTGGTTCTATCGGTATTTTCATGCCAACAGACCGGTCAGCAGCAAAGTAACAGAATCATTTGCCTGACGCCAAATCATACGGAAGTCGTCTATGCTTTGGGTTTACAGGATGATATTGTCGGATGGACACAATATTGTAATTATCCGCCGGAAGTTCAGGACGTTCCCGGATGGGTTCGGTATGACAAGTATGAATTTACCGGAATTGAAAATGAACTTAAGAAAAAGGTGGCGGTGGTCAGCAGTTTTGTGACGGTAAATTATACCCTGATCGATTCGCTAAAACCCACGCTTATCCTGACATCTCATGAAATGCAGAGAGGCATTGTAAAGAAACTCAAAGACAAGGGCTACAATGTGATGCATTTTGAACCGGTCACATTGGATGATACTTTCGAAATGATGCTGGAGATCGGAAAAGCAACCGGCAAACTGCAAACGGCAGAAAAACTTGTCAAACAGTACCGGGAAGAAATAGAAGACATAAAAGCCTCTACACAAAATCTGCCTAAAATTAAGGTGTATTTCGAAATTAATCATATGGGGCCCTATGTTCTTGGTTCGGGGTCGCCGATGGATCAGATGATCGAAATAGCCGGTGGTGTCAACATATTTGAAGATGTTGAAGGGGAGGCATTCCATGCTGATTTGAAGGATATCGTGGCGCGCGATCCGGATGTGATTCTGACCCCGTTATGGCCTGCCGCAGGCAGAGAAGAGGTGACCACTACCTATGAAATAGTAACGCGTGAAGGATTTTCGGATATCACCGCCGTGAAAAACAGCCGGATTTATCATTATGATTCCAGTCTTCTGAAACGTCCCGGACCACGGAGTTTGCCGGCGATTAAGAAGCTTGCCTATTTGCTCCATCCGTACTATTTTAAAAATCCGGAAAAATCGGTGGATCCCTGGGAACTGGGAAAAATTGATGAAAATTATCCTCCGCCGAGAGCATTGTATTAAGAGATAAAAGATTAACGGTAAGATGTAGTTCAAAAATGAGAGAGATCTATGAAGCAGGGATATGAAGTAGCAGATATTAAACTCGCGCCGGAAGGACAGAAAAAAATTGATTGGGTGGCCCGGTCAATGAAGGTTCTAAACCGACTTCATGATAAGTTTGCCGGTGATGGTGTCTTTAAAGGTAAAAAAGTGGCATTGTGTATTCACCTTGAGGCAAAAACGGCTTATCTGGCTTTAGTAATCAAAAAACTTGGCGCGGATGTATGGATCACCAGCAGTAACACATTGTCAACAAAAGATGATGTATGCGCGGCGCTTGCCCAAAACGGTGTTCATGTTTACGCCAGGCACGGCGCGGATGAAAAAACATATCAGACTTTTATACATTCAATCGTATCTGGCAAACCCAATGCCGTTGTGGACGATGGCGGTGATGTTTGCGAATTCCTTCATGAGCATCCGGAATATGGTTCCGAATTAAAAGGCATTTGTGAAGAAACGACTACCGGTGTGAATCGTCTGAAACAGAAATTCCTTGATAATGCCCTCGAATATCCCGCTTTGGCGATAAATGACGCCAAATCCAAGTATCTTTTTGACAACAGATATGGAACCGGTCAGTCAACATGGACAGCGATTATGCATCTTACGAATATGACAATAACGGGAAAAAAGGTGGTCTGTGTCGGTTATGGATGGGTGGGCCGGGGTGTCGCGATCCGCGCGGCGGGTCTCGGCGCGGAAGTGATTGTCACCGAGATTGATCCATGGAAAGCGATGGAAGCGCGAATGGACGGCTTTCGGGTCATGACCATTACCGAAGCGGCTCCGCTGGGGGATTTTTTTATCACTAATACCGGTGAAGTACGGGTCATCCGAAATGAACATTTTCTTAAAATGAAGGACGGCGCGTTTCTCGCCAATGCCGGACATTTTGATTTTGAGATCGATGTCCCCGGACTGGAACAGATATCCAGGGACCCTGTTAACGTGCGGGATGAGATTGATGAATATGTTCTCGAAAATGGCAGAAGTCTGTTCCTGCTCGCACGGGGAGGCATTATCAATATCGCCGGCGGATTAGGACATCCCGTTGAAATCATGGATATGTCGTTTTCGCTGCAGCTGGCGAGTATTCATTATTTATTGTCAACGGGTAAGCTGGAGAACAAGGTGTATCGTGTTCCTGATGTAATCGATGAGATGGTCGTGCGGGAAAAACTAAAGGTCGAAGGCATTTCCATTGATTCGGAACTCTTTAACGGGAAAAAACAATGATAATAAATATGATTGGATTTGTCACCCTGCTGGGTTTTGCGTGGCTGTTTTCGTCAAACCGAAAAGTGGTTAACTGGAGAGTGATTATTTGGGGACTTTCGCTTCAAATTCTATTCGCTCTTATTATTTTTGTCGTTCCCGCCGGCGCGGATTTTTTTCTTATGGTCAATAATCTGGTTCTGGCGGTTCTTGACAGCGCGACCGCCGGTACCGGTTTTCTGTTTGGCAGGCTGGCTCTTCCACCCGGATCCACAAATGCGGCGGGAGAGAGTTCAGTGGGCTTTATTCTCGCGCTTCAGGCTCTACCAACCATCATTTTCTTTGCCGCGCTGGTAGCCGTGCTCTATTATCTTGGAATAATGAACAAGTTCATCCGCGCTTTTGCCTATGTATTCAGCAGATTGATGCGCATCAGCGGCGCCGAATCACTCAGCGCTTCGACCAATATTTTTGTCGGTGTGGAATCCGCTCTGGTCATAAAGCCGTATTTAAAGAATATGACAAGATCGGAACTGTGTACGATCTTAACGGTGGGAATGGCAACGATCGCTTCAAGTATGCTGGCAGTCTATATCTTTATGCTAAAAAACCAGTTTCCGACCATTGCGGGGCATCTTGTATCAGCTTCAATTATGAACGCGCCGTCCGCGATTGTGATTTCAAAAATCCTGTGTCCGGAAACGGATACTCCGGAGACGCTTGGTAAGAACGTAAAGCCGGAATATCAGAAAGAAAACAATCTTTTTGAATCCATTATCAACGGCGCGAATTCCGGTGTCAAACTGGTTGTTGGAATATGCGCTTTGTTGCTGGCTTTTTTGGGCATCGTCGCTCTGGTTGATAAACTCTTTGTGTTTTCCGGCGGTTTTGTGAATGATATTTTTAATATTAATATGGACTGGACTTTAAAAGGGTTGCTGGGTTATATATTTTATCCTTTTACAATTCTGATCGGCATCCCGGTAAGTGAAGCCGGCGCGGTGGCGAAAATTATCGGTGAAAGGGTTATTGTTACTGAGGTAACCGCTTTTCAGGATTTGTCCAATCTGATCAGTTCGGGTTATCCTCTGTCAGCCCGGTCGATCGTTATCACAACATACGCGCTTACCGGTTTTGCCCATGTGGCTTCGGTGGCGATATTTGTCGGCGGCATCTCGGCTCTGGTTCCTGAAAGAGTGAAAGATCTTTCTGGACTTGGATTCAGAGCGTTGCTGGGGGCCACGCTGGCTTGTTTACTGACGGCCTGCATCGCCGGTTTTTTCTATACGGATGTCTCCATATTGATGAGATAAAAGCGAATGAATGAAAAACAAATTCACAAGATCATCAGAGATATGCCAAAGGTTGAATTGCATCTTCATCTTGAAGGCGCGTTCACCTTTGAATATTTATATTCTCTTATTGAAAAATATGGCGGTGACCCGACAGTAGAAACGATTGTTGATCTCAAAAATAAGTTTATCTTTACTGATTTTGCTCATTTTATTGAATTATGGTACTGGAAAAACCGGTTTTTTAAGAAGCCGGTAGATTTTGAAGAATCGGCTTATCAGACAATAAAGAATTTATCCGCGCAGAATGTGATTTATACAGAGGTGTTTTTTTCACCCTGGGATTTTACATCAAATGATTTGTCGGTTGAAGAAATTACCGAGGCAACCATCGCCGGTGCGAAAAGGGCTGAAGCCGATTTTCCTATAAGGTGCGGTTTGATCGCGGATATCGTTCGTGATTACGGATCGGACAGCGCGGTTGACAGAGTAAAGCAAATGATCCCATTCCGTGATGCCGGCGTTATCGGGATTGGGCTTGGCGGGAGTGAGCAAAAATATCCGCCCCGGCCGTTTGCGGCCGCTTTTCAATACGCCGGAGATCATGGTTTTCATCTGACAGCGCATGCCGGTGAAGCCGCCGGCCCGGAGTCGGTACGTTCTGCCGTGGAAGATCTGTCTGTGGAGAGAATTGGCCATGGAGTCCGGGCCATTGAAGATTCGTCATTAATCGATTTCTTAAAAGAGAAGAGAATTCCGCTTGAAATCTGCGTAAACAGTAACCTGAAGACAAAAGTGTATCCTTCACCGGCGGGTCATCCGGTAAAAAATATGTATGAACATGGATTAAACATAACCATAAATTCTGATGACCCGGCCATGTTTGGCGGCACTATCACGGATGAGTTTCTTCTGCTTTATAAAGAAATCGGATTCCAGATGAATTCATTTCGAATATTGACCGAAAATGCCGTCCGTTCTTCTTTTCTACCGGAAAATACAAAGTTATTATACATGGAAAGAGTAAATGGTTTTTGGAAAAATATTTACAGATAAAATTTCTACCCAACATTAAAAATACAAAAGTGAAAATAATATTTTGTTCTTGCAATATGCCGGTTGCAATGATATAATTAGACGAATATAATTTGATTCCTGCCAGGGATGACTTCATTCCGACTAATAATTAACTTTTTATATTTCATCATGCTTGTCGAAATGTGGTGCGGCAATGCGCAATATGTATTCTGACTGCCTTAAGGGAGATTCAGAATTTCATAACAAAAATCCTCCTCTTGCTGCCTCCTGATTTATAACTCAAATGCAATCATTATATTCAGGAAAGGAGATTTTATGAGGCGCGCAGTAGTTGTTTTCGTGTGCCTTCTTATCCCACTATCTTACTTGTTTTCACAATCACAAACGATTATTCCTTCGATCGAAATGACATCGAACGGGAACGGTATTATTAATGATACAGAAGGTTTTGTGGCCACGTATCCACCAATAAATTATAATGCTTATTCGGCTGATTGGTATCGTGACGCGCTGGCCGGAGGACAGAATAATATTCAAAACCTGCCGGGAGGAATGCAGGCGGGAGGTGGCTGGTATTTTGTTGTAGCCGGTCCTAATACAATAGGAGATTTTGGAAGCGCTCTGAACAGATGGACGAGAAACGGGGCCAGGGACATGATTCTTGCAGGCAATTCATATGAGATTCGGTTTACGGAAGGGGGAGGAAAAGCCTCAATGGCTTTTACGACGGATACTTTAATTGATGTACCCTTTGAATTATGGTACCTGGGTAAAACCATTTTTGATACCAATGATGATGTACGTATGTTCCCATGGATTTATGATGACAATGGAAATAATATGTTTGATTTCAAACTCGACCATCAGGCCGCGGGTGATGAAAATGACCCTTATTCTGATTGGATTTATTTTATTATGCCGTCAGATAATACTCCGGGTGAGTCTGGTTATAATAGCTCTGTACAGGAAATAATGGATGGTACATACGATTACAATGATAATGCAACCCGGGAGCACCTTGCCCGTGTTGTTTTGATGAATTGGAATCAGCGTCAGTATGAGAGTGCGCCGGAAGCTGCAGACGGGCCGGTTGATGCTATGCCGGAGAACGGAACTATATTTAGAATGAATATGGGATATATGATTGAAATTGATATCAAGCCGGGTAGTGAACCTAATTCGGTAAATTGTCTTAATCCAAAAGAGGTCATACCGGTGGCAGTTTTGACAACTGATTATTTTAATGCACTAAGGCTCAATCCGGCTACAGTGACATTCGGCCCTGATAAGGCGGCAGAAATCCATGAAAAAGGTCATGTGATGGATGTCGACGGTGATGGAGATCAGGATATGCTTTTTCATTTCAGGATGGGTGAGACGGGAATAAAATGCGAACATACAAAAGCTGAGTTGCAGGGTTATACCCTCGAAGGTAGATTTATATGGTCAGGAGGTGACATCAGATCGGTACATCAGACAGTGGGTTGTGATATTGATGGTCCCGGTGAACATGACTGGAATAATGTAAGAATATTGGTACAACCGGATGGGCGCTGGGCATATCATAATACGGTTCCCGCATATGGTTTCTTCCCTGCCAAGACATGTAACCGGTACATTTTTACTTCCGGTATATGGGTTGGCGGGCTTGTAGATGGTGAAGCCATTGTCGCCGAAGCGTCACATGTTAGTGAATTTACTCCGAGTGAGATAGGGAATTCTGGAACTTATTATCGTGTGTTCAACAGCAATTTTGAGAAGGATAAAAAAAGCTGGCCACCGGAATTTTCAGATGCCAATGGGAAGGCGGTCATCATTCCAGGTGCTCAAAACCTGGTCGTTCAGTACAACGATTATTTTGGAAATCCATGGCGTGATGTGAAGCGACCTTTAGGAATAGAAGTGCGTCAGCGAAGTCTGGAATTTAAAAAGGATAGTTTACAAAATGCTGTCATCATAACATGGGAACTAAAAAATATCTCCGAAAAAAATATCGATGATTGTTACTTTGGATTCTGGAGTGATGCCGATATTGCTTATGCATATGATGATCGGGCCGGTTTTGTTAATGGTATGGCTGTTTCATGGGATCACGCATTTGAAGAATATGACTTTACAGAAAAACCCGGCTTAACGGCACTGGATTTTCTGGAAACACCGGGAAATCATGGTGTGACAAATTATGTAACATTCACAAACGGAGGACCGAATCCTGATCCGATGTCAGATGCGGTGGAGTACTCGTTTCTATCCGGTACAAATAGTTTCGAAACCGATTGGATAGGAGATATTAGAACCTTGCTATGCACGGGGCCTTTTGATCTGGCGCCGGGGGAGGCTGCCGTCGTTTCGGCGGCGAAGCTCTTTGCGCGAGTTCCCCCGGAATTTTATTTTTTGTCGGTCGATCCTGTTACATTCCGTCCTGATCCCTCTGATCCTGTTTTGGCGGAATTGCTGAAAATTCAAAAAGTTGTAAAACGTTATTACGACAGCTCGCTAAAGGGAAAAGGATTGTCAAAATATACTGCTTTACCGGGAGATGAAGACTATAATATCAGCATTCCGACGGAGTACTCATTGTCACAGAATCATCCGAATCCCTTTAACCCGGTTACAAAAATCACATTTTCAATTCCGGAAGATGGGATTATTGTGGTACTTGAAATATTCAATGCCCTGGGACAGAAAGTTGATGAACTGTATTCGGGTAATGCGAATGCCGGTGTTTATGAATTTGAATGGAATGCCAATGATCGGGCATCCGGGGTGTATTTCTGCAGATTGCGGGCAGGTGAATACGAAAATATGATTAAAATGCTGCTGGTTAAATAGCCCGGAAAAGCCCCGGATTAAGCCGGGGCTTTTAATCTTAAAAAAAAATAAAATCTCAGGTAATGAACCTAAAAATTGAAACGGACATTATCCCTTCGACTTTTCGGCTGCCCATTTTTCGGCGCGTTTCTGCATTTCATCCTGCGGGACATCTTCCACATGCGTGGCAATCCACCATAAATTTCCCTGAGGATCCTTAACGCCGGCGTTTCGGTCTCCATAGAACTGGTCGGCGGGTTCCATCAAAGAAACAGCACCGGCCTGTATGGCTTGTTTATAAACAGCATCCGTATCACGGACATAAAAATACAACATTCCCGGCATCGCCTTAAACTCAGGAGACGATGATCCAATCATTACCTTTGAGTCGCCGATCTTTACTTCGGCATGCATAATATTGTCCTCCGGCCCCGGCATACTGTAAATTTCCTCCGCCATAAAAGCCTTTTTTAAAAAATCGATAAGTCCGCCCACATCATTGACAATCATGTATGGGGTCAGCGTGTGGTATCCCTCCGGAATTGGCTTTACTGCCATAATAACACCTCACTTTATATT
>JBFXGD010000140.1:0-9330 GCA_050178385.1 Calditrichaceae bacterium | reverse complement strand
AACACTTTGAAGGATATCCTCTGCATCGTTTGAATCCGGGATGCGTTTTTTTATATAAACAAGAAGTTGCGAATAAAATTGTTTATAGATCTGATCAATCTGTCCTGTCATATTTTTTTCCGGCGGTCGAATTTATTCTAATATCCAACTATTTCATAATCAGCCACTCTTCGCTCAAGTGTGATTTCTTTAAGCTCCGAAGCGACTTTTTGATGCTCGGGATGAGTCTGGTAAAAATCAAGAGCCTGCCTGTTCTCAAAAACGGAATACAAAACCATATCCGCGCTGGACTCGGAGTTGTTGATATCTATGCCCACTTCAAGTTCCAGGATTCCCTGAATGTTTTCCTTTAATGCTTCTATCATAATTTTCAGCTTTTGCATCTTTTTTAATTTATAATTCGTGTCACCATCCGTTTTAATTCTCCATAAAACAATATGCTTTACCATTTTTAATCCTCATACACTTTCCCTTTTGGCATTTAATCTATGCATATCATGAGATACAATCAATGTCATTTGTCAGGCGACTCTAATTATTGTAAATTGAAATGGCCCGGTGATTATATGCCAAAATTACACTTATCAGCCATTTTGTACCACTTATGCGCCAGATTAACCATCCTACCAAGAAAGATTTAGATCTTTCTGAAATTCAGCACTATTTGTATCTACTGTATTATTAAGCACTTAACTAGTTGCCCACTACTGGCATAAACATTGCTATCTAGCAGTGTACTGTATTGTAATAATAAAACCAGGAGGTCTTATGGCGTTCGCAAGATGGACACCCGGCAGAAGCATTTTTTCTTTAAAAGATGACCTTGACCGGCTTTTTGATGATTTTACAGGCAGAGAGCCTGAAAGGCACGAAGGCCAGTCAGAAATTGCGCCAAGAATCAATCTGGAGGAAAACGATCACAGTTTTATTCTCTCCGCGGAGCTCCCCGGCATTAGTAAAAATGACGTGAGAATAACATTCCGGAAAAACAAACTCATTATCAGCGGTGAAAAAACAGGAAAAGATATTAAGTCTGCGATTTATCACCGCCATGAATGCGCTTACGGTAAGTTTTATCGGTCTATTGAGATTCCCGGCGACATCAATCCCGATAAAATCAGCGCTGATTTTGAAAATGGAATTTTGACTGTCACGGCACCCAAATCGACAGCATCAAAGTCACAGGAAATTGAAATAAAAATTAAATAGATTACATCATTCGGGATTCTTTTTATGACCCGAAGATTGAAAAATTCTAATATCTCAATCAAATAAAATCAACCAATTTAGGAGGAACAAATGAATATTAAACCCCTATTTGACCGAGTCCTGGTAAAACCACTTCCTGAAGAGGAAAAAACCGCCACAGGAATTATTGTTCCGGACACCGCAAAGCAAAAACCGATGCGCGGCGAAGTTATAGCCGTTGGTCCGGGGCGGATGACGGATGAAGGAAAACGAATTCCCATGGATGTCCAAAAAGGAGATATTGTTTTATACAGTAAATATTCAGGAACTGACTTTAAAATGGACAAACAGGATTATCTCATTTTGAATGAAAATGATTTATTGGCAATTTTAAAATAGTAACTTCAAATAAAAAGAGGGTAATTTATGTCAAAGTTAATTGAATATGATGTCGAAGCGCGCGTAAAGCTGAAGCGTGGTGTGGATGCTCTGGCCAGGGCCGTAAAAATCACACTGGGGCCAAAAGGCCGCAATGTTGTAATAGACAAAAAATTCGGCGCGCCAACCATCACTAAAGATGGTGTAACTGTTGCCAAGGAAATTGAACTTGCTGATGCGTTCGAAAATATGGGCGCGCAGATGGTAAAAGAAGTTGCATCAAAGACCAGCGACGTCGCGGGCGACGGAACAACCACAGCGACTGTTCTGGCGCAGGCAATTTTTAATGAAGGGTTGAAAAATGTAACTGCCGGAGCCAATCCCGCTGAATTAAAACGAGGGATCGATCTCGCGGTAAAAAGAGTGATAGAACATTTGAAATCCATGTCAAGAGATGTCTCCGGGAAAAAAGAGGTCGCCCAGGTTGGTACAATATCTGCCAACAATGACCCCACCATTGGCGATCTTATCGCGGACGCCATGGAAAAAGTGGGTAAGGATGGAGTAATAACGGTTGAAGAAGCAAAATCCATAGAAACTTCGCTTGATGTTGTTGAAGGTATGCAATTTGACCGTGGATATATTTCACCTTATTTCGTCACTGATTCCGAAACGATGGAGGCACACATCGAAGACGCGTTGATTCTGATTTACGACAAAAAAATAAGCACAATGAAAGATCTCCTGCCTGTGCTTGAAAAAGCCGCGCAGACCGGAAAACCTTTATTAATTATCGCTGAGGATGTCGAAGGCGAAGCACTTGCCACATTAGTGGTAAATAAACTTAGAGGCACCCTTAAAGTTGCGGCAGTGAAGGCACCGGGATTTGGCGATCGCCGGAAGGCTATGCTTGATGATATAGCTATACTTACCGATGGAAAAGTTATTAGCGAAGAAACCGGGTTTAAACTGGAAAACGCGACTTTAGAAGATCTCGGCAAGGCAAAAAAAATCAATATCGACAAGGAAAATACCACCATCGTCGAAGGAGCCGGGAAAAGCAGTGATATCAAGGGTCGAATTTCACAAATCCGCACCCAGATTGAAAACACGACGAGTGATTATGACCGGGAAAAATTACAGGAACGTCTGGCTAAACTTGCCGGAGGTGTCGCGGTAATTAAAATCGGCGCTGCAACAGAAATCGAGATGAAAGAAAAGAAAGCCCGGGTTGAAGACGCGCTTCATGCAACACGCGCCGCGGTTGAAGAAGGCATTGTTCCGGGCGGCGGTGTCGCCCTCCTGCGCTCTATAGGCGCACTCGATACTTTGAAAGCAAAGGGTGATCAAAAAATCGGCATTGATATCGTAAGACGCGCTCTTGAGGAACCTATACGTCAAATCGTCAACAATGCCGGCCTGGAAGGATCCGTCATTGTTCAAAAAGTGAAAGAAGGAAAAGACGCTTATGGATTTAATGCCGCGACTGAAGTTTATGAGGATCTTCTTGAAGCAGGGGTCATCGACCCAACAAAAGTGACAAGAAGCGCGCTCGAGAACGCCTCATCTGTTGCCGGTCTTCTCCTTATGACTGAAGCATTGATAACAGACAAACCTGAAGAAAAGTCTGCTGGTCCTGCTATGCCTCCTGGCGGTATGGGCGGTATGTATTAAAATCATCTATTAAGAAAAACGGGACCCTTTGCGGCCCCGTTTTTCTTTTTATAGCTTTATTATTTATTAAATCTTATTCTTCAGCCATTATGCCATTAAGACGTGAGCTGCAGGCTACAATCCCCTGGGCAATCGCGCAAACTTTACCGGTATCATCAAATACCTCTGCCGATGAAAACGCCAGGTTTTTTGAAACCCGTTCGACTTTTCCCACGGCTTTAACACTTTTTGAAACAAGCGGATACAGATAACGGATGTTGAGCTCAGCAGTCCCCTTTATTCTACACCCCAGTTGAATCGAGCCGGTAAGCCCCACAGCTAAATCACACAAGGCGGCAACAATGGCCCCGTTTACAAAATCTGACCCGAGCCCTCCAAGATGGTGTGGCTGAATTTCCGGAATTAAGGCCACGGGATGCCCGGGATCACTCAAATCAACTTTAAATCCAAAATACTTTAATTGCTCACTTTCATTCCAGATTTTCTCAAATTCTTTCCAGTCTGCTTCTGTTTGATGTGTATCCAGGGGTAAGACAGTCTTTTTCAAAATTCCTCCATTCGAATTTCCATAAAACCAAAATCCTATAACGACAACCTTTTTAAAGCGATTCCATTAGCTGTTGTTTAATATAATAAAATTAAATAAATTTGGTATTTAAAATGAATATCTGTTTTGATTTTTTATAACGCGCATATTGATACCTGCATTGGAGTTATTGTGGAATTAATTAAAGCTATTGTGCTGGGGCTGATTCAGGGACTATCTGAGTTTCTCCCGATTTCAAGTTCCGGGCATCTTGTCATATTTGGAGAACTATTGAATTTTCACCAACCGGGAATCGCTTTTGAAGTCTTTGTTCACTTCGGAACTCTTCTTTCCGTACTTTTAGCGTTTCGTCATGAGCTTTCGAAGATGGTGATAGCCCCCTACAGAATTTTATTACTCAAAGAATCCGACCCGGAGATGACAGAATTCCTGAAATGGGATTATTACATCATTGTCGCTACAATACCCGCTGTAATCATAGGCCTGACATTAAAAGACCCTATCGAAGCCCTGTTCTCAAACATCCTGTTAGTATTCTTTATGCTAATGATTACCGCCATTCTCATGTGGAGTTCACAATTTTTAAAGCAAAAAAACGCTAAATTTAATTATATCAATACTCTGATTATCGGTATCGCTCAGTCCATAGCCATTCTGCCGGGCATTTCACGCAGCGGGAGCACCATTTTCACAGGTATGGCGTTCGGATTAGACCGTGAAAAAGTTGCAAAATTTTCCTTTATCATGTCTATTCCGGCGATTCTGGGAGCCGTTGTATTAAAATTAAATGATCTGATAAAAGTTCCGCCATCATCTGACGAAATCATGAATCTAATTGCCGGAGCCCTCGTATCTTTCATATCAGGCTATTTTGCAATAATCCTTCTGCTTGATGTTGTAAAAAGAGGTAAATTACAGTGGTTTGGTTATTATTGCATGGCTGTATCAATCACCGGAATAACCTGGTTCTATCTGAGATAATTTTATGGCTGAATCAAATAAGGAACTGTTCACTTCTCGTTTTGGTCTTATCGCCGCCACACTTGGTATGGCGATAGGGGCCGGAAACATCTGGCGTTTTCCCCGTCTTGCCGGACAGTACGGCGGATCATTTCTAATCCCCTGGTTCTTGTTCCTTTTCCTTTGGTCGATACCTCTTTTAATTGTAGAATTTTCTATAGGCAAACGCGTTAAAATGGGTGTCATTGGATCATTTAAAGAAGCGTTGGGGAAAAAATTCACCTGGATGGGCTTGTTTGTGGGTTTCTGCACAACTGCCATATTATTCTATTACTCAGTGGTATGTGGATGGAGTCTTAAATATTTTGTTCTCGCGTTAACCGGACAACTTGGCACACTCAATCATGCCGTTTATTGGCAGGAATATACGGCATCTGTGTACGAACCTGTTTTTTTTCATCTTGTATCAATACTGGCTGGCGCTTTTATCATCTACCGGGGCATTGTGCACGGTATCGAAAAATTTTCTAAGGTTTTTGTGCCGCTTTTATACGTTTTATTGATCACAGCGGCGGTTAAAGCGTTAACATTGCCCGGAGCGTCAAAGGGACTGTCCTATTTTTTTAGTATAAATCTCGAAACTCTCTCAAACTACAAAGTCTGGCTGGAGGGATTATCACAGTCCGCCTGGTCAACCGGAGCAGGCTGGGGTTTATTGCTCACTTATGCCATTTATGTAAAGAAGGACGAAAAGATAGTACAGAATTCATTTTTAACAGGTATCGGAAACAATTTTGCTTCAATCCTCGCCGGCCTGGTTGTGATTCCAACGGTATTCGCGCTTAGTGTGAATTCACAGGCGGCAAATGACGCGCTGTCCGCTGGCAATCAGGGGCTGGCGTTTATTGTGATCCCCCAGTTATTTGCTAAAATGCCCGGTTCAGAATTATTTACGACCATTTTTTTTCTGGCGTTGTTCTTTGCGGCGATGAGCAGTTTAATTTCGATGATTGAGCTCGCGGTAAGAGTTTTAATGGATTTTGGATTCAGCAGAAAAAAATCTGTGGTCTTGATTGCTGTTTTGACCTCGGTCATTGGTATGCCGTCGGCAATTTCACTCTCCTTTTTCAACAATCAGGATTGGGTATGGGGCTTGGGACTGATGTTAAGCGGATTTTTCTTCACGGTTGTAGTGATAAAGACCGGCGCGAAAGAATTTGTGGAAAAATGGCTTGCTCCCAAACGTAAACCTGCGGTATATATTAAAATGTTCAGGATACTGTTCTATTTTGTACTTCCGCTTGAATTTATTGTTATGCTTTCCTGGTGGCTTTATCAGTCTGTTCTCTGGTATCCTGAATCCTGGTGGAATCCGTTGGAAATATTCAGTCCCGGTACCTCTGTATTTCAGTGGACTATTGTCATACTTTTAGGGATACTATTAAATAAAAAATTAACGGAATCCGTGAAAACTAATAACAGAATTTAGAAGAACATGTCAAATACATCTGTAAATAGTATTGTAAAATCTATTCAAAACGGTCAGATTGCCCCGATTTATTATCTTGTGGGTAAAGAAAAATATTTTCATGATCTTATCATACGGACTCTTGAACAGGAAATATTCCCTGATCCTTCCGCAAAGAGTCTAAATCTATCTCTCCTCTATGGAACGGAATCAACATTAGCTGAAGTAATATCTGCTTCTCTTGCCTATCCCATGCTCTCAAATAAAAAGCTGGTAATCGTCAGAGATCTAAACCGGCTGGATATATCAGATCCGGAATATTTTGAAAAATATCTTAAACACCCTCTGGACAGCACATGCCTTGTTCTAAGCTCGGAAGAAACCGGCAAAACAAAAATTTTCCAAACAATCAAGAAAATTGCCATAACGGTTGAATGTAATCCAATAAGGGACAACAATATATTTCAATTTTTGAAGGAACGGAGCAAACAAAGCGAAATAGCCATAGAAGATCCGGCAATTCACTTTCTCATAGACCATATTGGCGCAAATCTGCTAAATCTGGATCTGGAGCTTGAAAAAGTACGCAATTATAAGGGTGATCAGTCTTTGATCACGGTCGATGATCTCTCGGTGACCACCGGAATTTCAAAAGAAACAAATGTATTTGCTTTGCAGGGGGCTCTTGCCCGCAGGCAATTAACCCTGAGCCTGCAAATAAGTAAAAAACTTCTTGATTCGGGTGAAAATATTAATGCAATCGTGGGATTTCTCTTTGGTTTTTTCAAAAGAGCGGTGATCGTCGCATCACTCAGAAAACTGGGAAAATCACGGGTTCAAATCACGGCTGAAATGAAGTTGCCAGAATATCAGCTCAAAGACCCTTTTGAATCAATGGTTCATTTTTCAGAATCACAAATTGACTCAATTATCGGGATTCTCCACGAGATGGATCTGGCTATAAAATCATCTTCAATAAAACCTGACGCCGCTATACAGATGTTATGTTATAAAATTTGCAGGATCTGAGAATTTATCTTATTTTGAAAATGTTAAAAAAAATGGAACTTACAAAAATTTATCAATGTTAAAGAAACGTTAAAAAAATGGTTAAGACAGAAAACCAGGCCAATGCACAGATTCAAAAGGGCACTGAGCAGTCGGATGAAGTATTAATCTCCCGATTTCAGCAGGGAGATAACTATGCGTTTGATCTGTTGGTGAAAAGATACAAAGAACCTTTGCTTAACTTTGTGTACCGCTTTTTAGGCGAAAAAAATGAAGCTGAGGATATCGTTCAGGAAACGTTTTTAAGATTATTTAAGAACAAACATTATTACAAAGAAATTGCAAAATTTTCGACCTGGATTTATACGATTGCAAGTAATTTAGCCAAGACGGAACTTAGAAAGCGGAAACGGCGTAACCTTTACTCTATCAGCTATTATATGTCGACAGAAAAGGATTATGACATCCCTGATTATGAAACTAATCCTGAAATTGATGTCAATTCTGTAATAACTGATCAGATAATACAAAAAGCGATCAATAAATTGTCACCAAAGTTTAAACAGGTGATAATATTACGAGATATTCAGGGATTTTCATACGAAGAGATTGCCGAGATAGTCGGCATTCCCTTAGGTACTGTTAAATCGCGTGTTAACCGCGCGAGGCTGAAACTCCAGGAAGATTTGAAAGATTTAATGAATGATGTGTAAATAGTGAGGAGATGCATATGATTTCTTGCGACAGGACTAAAAGCTTATTGTCTGAATATCTGAGCAATTCATTGTCGCCTGATATAAGGAAAATGACCGATGACCACCTCCAAGTTTGTCAGAATTGCAATGAAGTTTTTTCGCAGGTTAAGCTCCTGACACAAAAACTCAGCAAGATGCCAAGAGTCAGCATTTCAGATGATTTCGAGGCCAGGCTTCGCCAACAAATTATCAACAAGGATCCTATAGCCGAAAAATCCAATATCTTTTCAATCCGCCGATTATCATTTGGTTTTTCAGGAATAGCCCTTGCGGCAGCTATGTACTTTTTCATAGCCACCGATTTCACATCAACAAACACCGCTGCCCCGCCTGCAGCTTTACAGCATTCTTCCACTATATCAAGAAGCGATAATCCCGTCTATCAAGTAAATCAAGAGACAAGTATCGCAAGTGAAGCGACCAAAATAAATGCATCTGGCGTTAAGGACAGCCTAATCCATGAACCGGCAGTTGTTGATCAGAATAGGATTAATCTTGTAGGCCAGGAAAAATAGATCTTACAATAGGGATTGTTTTTTCCTCAATTTATCCTTAAATTCCAAGTTTTTTAAGGATGTTCTGTCCGTGTACAAATATGTAATTTTGTTTTTGCTTGCATTAATCGGGATGTTTCTGAATTTCGACACTCTGGGGTTTATTGGGAATGTCGCGGTAAAAATAGTTGTCTTTTTTTGCTTCAGCTATTTTTTGTATGATCTGTGGAGAGAAAGCTCCGATCCAGAATTACCGGAAATGCAGGTTGAAGCGGATAAGGGTATGGAGAATCATGAGATTGATCATGAAAATATTGGATACAATGACCTGTTCTTTGAAATCAAGCCCGTTAAATTAAAAGATTTGATTGATGAAAAAAATGGACTGCACCAGTTTTTAACCGGCCAGTTTTTAATCATCTGGAACTTTCTTCTTCCCGTCAACGGATATCTCTTTCTAAAATCGGACAATGATAAACTGACCCTAATAAATAAAAAGATGACTGGCGATTTAATCTGGAATTCTGATTTTGATTCACCCGGAGTCCTGCCACTAATTGACAGTAAAGACGGTTTTTTGGTTGAAAACAATCTTGAACCATTATCTAATTTGCTGCCATTCTACCATGGCCAGAACTTTAAACCGCGCTCTCTGCTTGCACTGCGAACCGATTTAGACACGAATGAAAAACTGTATTGGATATTTGACGCAGATACACCCAGTTTTTTCAATTTGGAAGATGCGCCGGTTTTGCAGCAAATTAATCAAAACACCCGGTCGGCAGTGACAACAAAACTTCAGTGTAAAAGTACTCTTCTCAGGTATGATCTTGATGGACGTAATCTTAAGCTTGCAAA
>JBFXGD010000139.1:0-9398 GCA_050178385.1 Calditrichaceae bacterium | reverse complement strand
GGACGATCCTGATCATTGACGATTTTTTTCAATCTTTCAAGATCCTGGAACATAAGGGTTGCCCGTTTGTAGGGCGCGAATCGTCTTGCGAACCCAATGGTCAGAATATCGTTGGAAAGAACTTCATCTGTAGCCGGGTAATTGTGCTTTGTCCCGTCGAGACGATTTAGCTGTTCCTGATATAATCTTTTCAGATGTTCATTCATCGTGGACTTCATTTTTAGCATGGTCTTCCAGAAAACATCATCCGGGATATCAAAAATCCGGTCCCAATAGGATTCTTCATGTATATGATCTCTCCAGTCAGCGCCCATATATTCATCAAACAAACGGATCATTTCACGATTAAGCCATGATTCGGTATGGATGCCGTTGGTGACATAACCGATGGGAATTTCAGGAACGGGTAAACCGGGATACACTTTTTGCCACATTTCTTTGGAAACTTCGCTGTGAAGCTTGCTGACGCCATTGGCCATGGATGATAGGTTCAGAGCAAGAACCGTCAGAGAAAAATGCTCATGCTGATGTTCGTTCAGATGTCTTCCAAGATCAAAGAAATAATCATCGGACATCTCAAGCTCCGGCCAGAAATTTTTGAAGTATCGTTTCATCATATCCATTTCAAAAGCTTCGTTTCCGGCGGGAATTGGCGTATGAGTCGTAAAAAGTGTCGTTCCCCGAACAAATTCAAGAGCAGGTTTAAAATCCATTCCATCATTTATCAGTTCATACAGACGCTCGAGACCCAAAAACGCTGAGTGTCCCTCATTCATATGGAATACAGTCGGATTTAGTCCCATTTTTCGTAAGGCGCGCAGTCCTCCGATACCCAGTATAATTTCCTGCTTTATGCGTGTGTCACGGGTTCCGCCATATAACGAATGGATAATATCCTTATCTTCATCAGAATTCAGACTGACGGTTGTGTCCAGTAAATAAAGAGAATTTCGACCCACCCGGGCTTCCCAGATTTTCAGATAAATTTCACGATCCAGCAGGGGCACACTGACAATCAGCGGATTCCCGTCATCGCCGCGCACAACCGAAACCGGAAGAAGTTCGGGATTTATCTCATGATACACTTCTGTTTGTTTGCCATCCTCATCGATAAGTTGTGTAAAATAAGCGTGTTTGTACATGAGGCCGACTGCCACAAAGGGAAGTCCAAGATTACTCGCCGCTTTGCAATGGTCGCCCGCAAGAATTCCGAGACCGCCCGCGTAATTTGGAAGCGATTCATGAACACCGTATTCGGCTGAAAAATAAGCGATAAGCTGATCTTTCAGATTTGGATAATTATTGTTAAAACGGGTATCTTTTCTTTCCATGTATGTATTGAATCTTTTAAAAACATGATTCAATCGCTCCACATAATTTTGATCTTTACTGAATGTTTCAAGTTTTTCCGGTGATGCTTTTGCAAGAAATGCTACCGGATTACGATCTACTTCTCTCCACAAATCCAGATCAATCTCTTTAAACAAATCCCGGGCATCCGGATTCCAGCTGAACCATAAATTATAAGAAAGTGTTTCCAGCGGCTTTAGAGATTCCGGAAGATTAAACTTATTAGTCATGCCTGACCTTTCTCAATTCATCCATAGACTACACTCTAAATAGAGTTACGTATTTAATGGCGTAAAAATTAGTCAATCCGTATTGTAAGTGCAAATAATTATTTAAATGGGTGAAATGGCTTAAAATTGATCGGATAAAAAAAGTAAAATCATTGATTTATAATGATCATTTATGTTAATTTATCATAAATTTATTTTTGTCTTACACGATGAATCAGTTGATCAGAATTTTCTCCAATCATGATTTGCTATCCGAATTGATGACGATATGACATGGATGGACATGAGTGCTGCCGAATATAAACGATGCGGTTAGATCGATTTTAAAAAGATCATTTACATAAAACTATAAATATATACTGACATGTCAGAACCATTTCACTAAAAAATGGCAAGCATTCTGTCAAATAGGCAGATAAGATGTTTGCATCGGTTTAATTGAAAATATTCATAAGTAAATAGATAACAATGGTTTGAATAAAGAAAATATTTTTGGCAAAGAATTTGCGGTAAAAGCATGATCAAAAAATAATAAATGAGGAGATTAAATAGTGAGTGCTGAGAATAAATCTGTGGTGCCGGAACGAATGCCGATTATGCCGCTTCGAAATACGGTTGTTTTTCCTCATCAGGTGATCCCGCTGGCGGTTGGACGCGAAAAATCTCTTAATCTGCTAAAGGGATTGGATGAGGGCACAAAAGTAATCGGACTGATAGCACAGCGTGATGGTCGTATTGAGGAACCGGGCTTTGAAGATCTTTTTCATTGGGGTACCGCCGCGATGATTTTGAAAAAATTCAAAATGCCCGACGGAAGCGAGCAGTTGATCGTTCAGGGTATGTACAGGATAAAGCTAACGGAGTTTAAACAATCAGATCCTTATTTTGAAGGTGAAGTAGTTCGTGAAGACGATGAGACGGAAAGTTCTGTCGAAATTGAAGCCCTGGCAAATAATTTAAAAAATGTCTTCCAGCAAATAGTTGATCATACGCCCTATCTGACAAATGAACACCGGGTGATGGTTCTGAACACGGAGGATCCGTCAAAACTTGCCGATGTCATTACCTCCCAAATAAATTTTACGGTGGCGGAAAAACAGCAGGTTCTGGAGCAACTGAATTTAAAAGAACGCCTCACCAAGGTTAACTATCTTCTGAACAAAGAGCTTCAGGTGCTGGAGCTTGGTTCTAAAATACAAAATGAAGTCCAGGGTGAATTGAACCGGACTCAGCGTCAGTACTACCTTCGTGAGCAGCTAAAGGCGATAAAAAAAGAGCTGGGTGAATTTGAGGATGAAAGTACCGACATAGAAGATCTGCGGGAACGGCTGCAAAATCTCAAGATGCCCGCTGATGTAAAAGAGGTAGCCGAAAAAGAATTAAACCGGCTCGCGCGGATGTCACCGATGGCAAGCGAATACACAGTGGCAAGGACATATCTTGACTGGCTGATGGAGATGCCCTGGAGTAAAAGCACACGGGACAGGCTGGATATTAAGAAGGCGGAAGAAATTCTGAACGAAGATCATTTCGGTCTGGAAAAAGTTAAAAAACGTATCCTGGAATATCTGGCGGTCCGGCAGTTAAAAACGAATATGAAGGGACCAATTCTGTGTTTTGTGGGGCCTCCGGGAGTTGGTAAGACAAGCCTGGGGCGTTCAATTGCCAGGGCCTTAAATCGTAAATTTTCCAGAATGTCACTTGGTGGAGTAAGGGATGAAGCGGAAATTCGCGGTCACAGGCGTACTTATGTCGGCGCGCTCCCCGGAAGAATTATTCAGGAAATTAAAAAGGTCGGTTCAAACAATCCTTTGATCATGCTGGATGAAATAGATAAACTGGGAATGGATTTCCGGGGCGACCCTTCGTCGGCGTTGCTGGAAGTTCTGGATCCGGAACAAAACTTTTCTTTCTCGGACCATTATCTGGAAGTGCCGTTTGATCTGTCAAAAGTCATGTTTATCGCCACCGCCAATGTCATCGATCCGATACCGCCGGCATTGAAGGACAGGATGGAAATTATTGAACTGAACGGGTATATCGAAGAAGAAAAATTACATATCGCTGAACGTTATCTTGTTCCAAAACAACTTGAAAATCATGGTTTGACGAATGAGCAGGTATCCTTCACCAGAAACGCGGTGCAGACAATAACAGGCAAATACACACGTGAAGCCGGTGTCCGTAATCTGGAGCGTGAAATCGCATCGGTAATCCGCGGTGTCGCCAAGGAAATAGTTGAAAAAAAGACGAAAAGCAATCGTATCACCGCGGGCGCCGTGAGCAAATATCTGGGCCCGGAGAGATACTATTCCGATGTCGCGGAGCGTGTTTCGCGTCCCGGTGTGGCGACGGGCCTGGCCTGGACGCCTGTAGGGGGTGATATTCTGTTTATAGAAGCTACGAATATGAAGGGGAAAGGCGGATTGTCTCTAACCGGAAAACTCGGTGAAGTAATGAAGGAATCGGCTTCTGCCGCTTTGAGTTATTTGCGTTCAAATGCAAAAAAATTTGAAATCGATGAAGATTTTTATGAGAAGTATGACACGCATATCCATGTGCCCGCGGGCGCGATTCCAAAAGACGGACCAAGCGCCGGTATCACCATATTTTCCGCGTTGTATTCGCTTTATACGAATCGTCAGTTGAAGGATAATCTTGCCATGACCGGTGAGATAACCCTTCGCGGTCTGGTGCTTCCGGTGGGTGGAATCAGGGAAAAAGTGATAGCGGCCAAGAGAGCGGGCATTAATACAGTAATACTGCCCGAAAAGAATAAAAAAGACCTTGAAGAAATTCCAAAACAGAATATACAGAATATGAGTTTTCATTTTGTAAAAGAGGTCGATGAGCTTTTGAATCTCGCATTCAAATAATTTATAGAAAAAATATTTGGACGCGGCGGATTAATTTCTCGCCGCGTTTTCCTTTTTACAGATCCTAAAAGCCGTTTCGGTCAAAAAAAGCAGAATTCCTTCTTGCCATTTGGGCGATCAAGTCCTATTATAGACGGCTACTTAAATAAGAATAGTTTTCACAATAAACGGATAAATAATGGCTGAAATAAAAAATATAATCGAACAGGCGCGGCTTAAGTATGAATCCGATGAATTACCGGAAGCATCCACATTGTATCTCTCTGCATTGAATCAATCTGAGTCCGATATTGAAAGGTCTGTCATCTGGGCTGAGTTGAGCTGGACATTTTACAGGATGAAATCATATGAACGCGCGATTGAAGCAGGAGAGAACGTAATCGCATACGATCCGGAATACCAGTCGAGAGAAGATATTTACAGGATACTCGGTTATTCCCATAATATGCTCAATAATTCGCGGGAAGCGATAAAATATCTGGAAAAATCAATATTGATAGACCGTGAATCAGAAAAACAGCGTTTTGCGGTTTATGAACTTGCCAAATTATACTTTACAAATCAGCAGTACAAAGAGGCAGCAGCCCTTTTTGATGAAGTTGAAGCTCATTTTTTCACGGATCAGAAAGAATACTGGCTCTCCACCCTGTTTTTCCAGGGATTTATTTTATATTACCAAAATAAGCCGGATGACAGCCGAGAAGTATTTGAAAAGTTGATTGCCAACGCGGAAAATGACGCCAGAAAGGCGTCCGCCATGTTCGGGCTGGCTTTTATCACTTTTGGGCGTCAGGATTACCTTAAAACCATAAATTTATGTGAAGCGATCATAGAGCAGGATAAAAATTTCTTTGACAAAGAGACCATCGGATTTTTAACGGCGGCCTCTTTTTATCATTTGGGCAGGCGGGATGTTTTTGAAAAATATTATGAACAATTGATGCTTGCATATCCTTCAGGCCGCTATCGGGATGAACTTACCGCGCTAAAAAACAGTACAAATACGGGTACAGACAAAACAGAAAAAGAATCTTAATATCGCGGTATTATTCTTAAAGCCACCGGGAACAGTGTTATAATAAATGAGTATAAATTCAATTTAATTATAGTTTAGATCGTAGTCCAGGACAGTACTTAATCCGTAAAATCAAGATGAAACAACTGAAAAATAAAATCTACACACATCCCGCATTTCAAAATATAACTGATCTTTTGGCTACAGGAAAAAAGATCCATCTTGATGGGGTTGCCGGCTCGTTCCGGGCTTTTATCGCCGGCTATATCTTTGAAAAACTCGGAAAACCTCTGCTCTATGTCGCCGGTGATCTTGATTCAGCTGAACGCATGCGCGATGATGTTGAGCTTCTGCTGGGACGTGAACGTGTCGCGTTCCTGCCGGCGATAGGTTTTGAACCTTATGATCATCAGGAGCCGAATCCGAGTCTGGTCAGTATGCGCATGGAGTCGATGCAGAAGTTTATCGAGCATGATAAATGGATTGCGGTGGCGACAATAGAAGGTATTATCGAAAAATTTCCGTTTCCGGAGATGTTTTTAGATAATCAGCTCTATTTAAAAACAGGAAATTCCCTGGAATTTGATTCTTTCCTTATGAAATTGCAAAAAATAGGTTTTAAGAGAGAAAACCTAGTCGAGCAGGTTGGCGATTTTAGTGTGCGTGGCGGTATTATTGATTTGTTTGCCTGGAACTGCGATGAACCGGTCCGTATTGAGTTGTTTGGTCAGGAGATCGAGTCTATCCGGCGGTTTGATGTCATCACACAGCGCTCAACGGAAACTTTGACGGATATGACGATTCTCCCAAATATGTTTGAAGGAAATCACACCGCATTTTTGAATGATATTATTCCGGATTCCGCGCTGCTTTTTTGTGAAGACAGCCAGCGGCTGACCGCATCGGTTCAGGATTATTTTGAGCGGGCCCGAATTGAATATGATAAAAATACGCTTGCCGGGATTGATGAGGAAGAACCGGAAAGTCTTTATCTCTCGCCAGCTAAACTCTCAGCGCTACTAAGCAGATCTCAAATAATCGAATCAGATCTGATCAAATCAAATGAAACAGTGAATCTGGATTTTAAGACCCGCACTCATCAGGATTTTAGCGGAAGTATTAAATTATTTCTTGAATATCTAAAAAAGAGATCAGGCAATGACAATAACAGCCTGATCTATATTCAGTCCGCCAATCAGGATCAGGCTGACCGGCTTTCAGAAATTCTTGATGAGGAACATATCGCGTTTAACGGGAAATTGGATGTCGGTACGCTGCATAACGGATTCAGTATCCCTGATTTAAATACCGAAATTTTGACAGATCATGAAATTTTTCAGAGATTCAAGCGCAGAAAAACATACCGGCGTTTTAAAAGCGGAGCTTACCTAAGACAGCTTACCAGCCTGAATCTTTATGATTACGTGGTGCATATTGATTATGGAATTGGACAGTATCTGGGGATGAGCACTCTCGAGTTTGGCCAGGTGAAAAAAGAATGTATAAAGATCGGATATCTGGAAGATGATTCTCTGTTTGTGACAGTCGATCGGCTTAACCGAGTCCAAAAATTTAGTTCTGAAGAAAGCGGTGTCCCTAAATTAACAAAGCTGGGTTCAGGGGAGTGGGAACGCACAAAGAAGAAAACTAAAGAATCCTTGAAAAAAGTGGCCGCCGAACTGATACAGATTTACGCCGGCAGAAAAGCGCAGCCCGGATTCTCATTCATCTCTGATAATCACTGGCAGAAAGAGCTGGAAGCGTCGTTTAAGTTTGAAGAGACAGAAGATCAGCTAAAGGCGATAGAAGAAGTAAAGCATGATATGGAAAATGAGCAGCCTATGGACCGCCTGCTCTGCGGTGACGTGGGATTTGGCAAAACGGAAGTTGCTCTGCGCGCCGCGTTTAAAGCTGTGATGGCAGGAAAACAGGTCGCGATTCTCGTACCAACAACCATACTCGCGTTTCAGCATTATGAGACGTTTCGGGAACGGATTGCCGAATTTCCCGTAAAAGTCGAAATGTTAAGCCGATTTAAATCATTGAAGGAGCAAAAATTAATACTTGAAGAGCTGACAGCCGGGAAGATAGATATCGTGATCGGAACACACCGGCTGCTCTCGGCTGATATTAAATTTAAGGATTTGGGTCTTCTGGTTATTGATGAAGAACAGAGATTTGGTGTCCGTCACAAAGAGATTCTGAAAAAATACCGTCTGACGGTAGATGTGCTTTCCATGACCGCGACACCAATTCCCCGAACGCTTCATATGGCGTTAATGGGCGCGCGTGATTTTTCAAATATTGAAACACCTCCCAGGAACCGCATGCCGGTTCATACGGAAATAATTCCATGGGATGATGATAAGCTGTACCATATTATATCCCGGGAGATCTCCAGGGGCGGTCAAGTTTATTTTGTTCATAATCGTGTTGAGACCATTGAAGCGGTCAGGAATATGCTGTCCCAGATTGTGCCGCAGGCCAGCATTGAAGTCGGGCATGGGCAGCTGCCGGAAAAGCGTCTTGAAAAAGTCATGTTTGATTTTATGCATCAGAAATTTGACATACTTATTGCATCAATGATCATAGAGAACGGGCTGGATATTCCGAATGTGAATACAATTATTATCAACAGGGCGGATAAATTCGGATTAGCGCAGCTGTATCAGCTGAGAGGCCGTGTAGGGCGTTCTGATCAGCAGGCTTATGCCTATCTGGTAGTACCGCCGATGGATAAATTGACAGAACTCGCCAGAAAAAGGCTTCGTACGATTCAGGATTTCACGGATTTGGGTTCAGGATATAAGGTGGCATTGAGAGATCTTGAGATTAGGGGAGCGGGAAATCTCCTGGGCAAGCAGCAAAGCGGTTTTGTTCAGACGGTCGGCTTTGATTTATATTGTAAGATTCTGGATGAGGCCGTAAATGATCTTAAAAAAGGTTTGAATGGAGATGATCAGGCAGAAAAACTGACAGGAAACCACAGAAAAAACACCGATCCCAAGATAGATGTGGATTTTGATTTGTTGATTCCCGCCGACTACATTCCGAATGAATTGGAGCGGATTTCCATTTACCACCGTCTGGTGAATTTCTCATCGGTTGAACAGATTGAAAAACTTAAAGATGAGCTTAGGGACCGTTTCGGAGTTTTCCCCGCGGAGGTCGGGCATTTTTTAGCAGCGATTGAAATTAAGGTGCTTACCGGTCAAATATACGCGAAGAGGGTGATTATTTCTAAAAATAATTTAAAAATATTCTTTTCCGAAGAAGCTCAGGATGATGATGAGTTTTATAAGCACATTATACCCGGATTGATGAATCAGACCATAGCCGGGGTCCGATTTCTGAACCAGAAAGATCTTGGCGTTGAATTGAACTTAAAAAGCACTGACCGCAATGAGCAGTTTACGCTGGCCAAAAAAATATTGCAGGAAATCATATAAAATAGGTAAATTACTAATTTTTAGTATGTGGCACAGGGAGGATTTCATGTTGAAGAAATTGTTGAGCGTAGTCTTAGTGGGGATATTTGCAGTATTAACAGTAAGCTGCAGTTTGTCTGATGATACTGTCGCCAAAGTTGGAAAATACGAAATAAGTAAGGCAGAATTTGAGAAACAGCTGGAACGGAAATTCCCGGAGAAAGAAACATATACAGATGTTCCGAAAGAAGAAAAAATGAAAATCCTGGATCAGATGCTAATGCAAAAGTATAAGCTTGCAGAAGCGTATGATTTTAAATTGGATGAAGATGCGTCAATAATCACAAATTTTGAAAGTCACAAAGAGCAATTATATGCAAAAAAGTATTTTGAGAAATTTATCGTCGATAAACTAGTTTCGGAAAAAGATTTGCGTGAGACGTTTGATTTACAAAAAGACCAAATCAGAGTCAGTCATATTCTCATTAGTTACAAAGGA
>JBFXGD010000138.1:0-9436 GCA_050178385.1 Calditrichaceae bacterium | reverse complement strand
AAATAAGAAAACCTGCCTTTTTTTGAGTGATTTGCGCGATCGGCTCGTAGAGACAGGTTTTCATTTATACCCCGCCGTTAACGGCGGGGTTTATATATTAATAATTTTTACAAAGAAATCAATAGCTAACAATTATAGCATGACCGTCGGCGGATAATATGAAAGCATCTTAAACACATGGCTAATTTTAATCACATCATAAAACATCCATCGTTCGGTTAACCCGCGATCTCAGGCACTTGAATCTTTCATTTCGTTTGTTTATAATGATATCGAATTTATTGCGTCATCTGATTTTTCGTGTTAACCGCCGGAAATGTGGATTTAAATGTTAGTATTTTACATACACGTCAGTTCATTTTTTGATCAGGCTGATTAATGAAAACAAAACACAAAAGGAAAATTATTTTATGAAGGTTACTAAAATCGTATTGATACTGATAGCGGCTCTTTATGGTTTAATGACAATAATTGCGGGCAGCCGCGTTCTTCTTGGTTCGGATCCCGGGTATGTCGTTTTTAAACCGTTGTTAATTTATAACGTTATTATGGGAATAGTCTATGTGACAACAAGCGTCGTCGCCTGGCGAAACATCAAACAAGGGATGTATTTGGCCGCTGCCATCTTCTCGCTCAATCTCGTGACGCTTATCGTCATCTACTTCCTTAGTACAAATGGATCCGTAATTGCCGCCGACAGCCTTCGCGCCATGTCCATCCGAACCAGCGTATGGCTAATTCTGTTCGCGGGATTTGGATGGTTAAATCATAAAAACATGTCCAGCGATGTCAGGCAATCTGCCTGACAAATACTTTAGCCGGCACTCGGCGCGCAGATAAATTTGGTTCAGTAATATTTTTTGACGCCTTTTAAGCGTGTTATTGTGACTTTTACGTGCAATAAATGATGAAATGAAATCAATCATTATACATCCGGGGAGAAAATATGGAAGAGCCTTGTTTAAAAGATAAAAATGAATATCCGGGGGACGAAGTTCTGGGTCGTTATCTCGGGGATGTGAAAAGGATCTGGGATTCATTTATCAAATTTTTAAAAGATGATCCGTTAATATCAACGGAATGGCGTTATTATAATGACGGCAAGAGCTGGCTTTTTAAAGTAACAAAAAAGAAAAAAACAATTTGCTGGGTTTCTGTCTGTCAAAATCTGTTTAAGACCACCTTCTACTTCACCGATAAAGCTGAAGATTTATTAAAAAGCAGCAGGCTAAAAAAGGAATACCTCGATCAGTTTATCAATGGAAAATATTACGGAAAAATAAAAGGCGTGACGGTGGGAATCAAAAGTTTATCAGATTTGGAAATGACCAAAATGCTGATGGATATCAAGCAGAAGATAAAATAATATAAATTCGTTATAAACGGATTTCCAGACCATCTCATCTTTGTCCGAACTATGATTCGCCTGATTAAATGATGACTCTGATTTCCAATTTCTATATTATGCTCATCATCTGATCATTTTGATCCAGGTTCAGACCGCTGTTATTCTTTTTTCTTTTTTCTTTTATCTTTTTTCTTGTCCTTCTTACTTCCTAATTATCGTTCTTTCTGTTCTTTTCCCTTGATGGAAAAGAACCAAAAGATCAGGGCTGTTCAAAAAAATCGGGAAATTAAACGGCTCGCTGCACTGAAATTCTTAAACTCGTCCCGACGAGTCGGGACTCAGACAGTAAGAATTTCAGCCGTTCCGCTCACCTGAATTTCAACCGATTTTTTTGACAGGCCCGGTGTGGAACAGTACTTGTATTGAACCATTGGACAATAAATTTGTATTGAATCAGTTGGAAATGAACTCTTAACTCATAACTCTTACACTCTTAACGCTCTTTAATTCTTACATCCTGCTCCAGACCGTTCTTCATCTTTTTTCCTTTTTCTTTTATCTTTTTTCTTGTCCTTCTTACTTCCTAATTATCGTTCTTTCTGTTCTTTTCCCTTGATGGAAAAGAATCAAAAGATCAAGGCTGTTCAAAAAAATCGGGAAATTAAACGGCTCGCTGCACTGAAATTCTTAAACTCGTCCCGACGAGTCGGGACTCAGACAGCAAGAATTTCGGCCGTTCCGCTTACCGGAATTTCTACCGATTTTTTTGAAAGGCCGGGTGGGGAACAGGACTTGTATTGAACCATTGGACAATAAATTTGTATTAAATCAGTTGGAAATGAACTCTTAACTCATAACTCATAACTCTTACACTCTTAACGCTCTTTAATTCTTACATCCTGCTCCAGACCGCTCTTCATCTTTTTTCTTTTTTCTTTTATCTTTTTTCTTTATTCTTCTATCAATCCGGAAATTTTTACCGGGGAATTCAATCTCAAACCGAAAGGGGTGGGTCATGAGAGTATGGATTCTTGTGTTTTTGTTCTTTAGTCTTTCCTTTGCCGAGAATTATTTACTGAACGGCGGTCAAAAATCAGTCATTGAGTATAAAATGGTGCAAAAGGTCTTTCCGGATGAGGGCACACAGTCCGTCACGATTTCCTTTGTCGAGCCTTCAGATTTCACGTCGCCGACTTATAATCAAACCATCACCAATCTGACCATCAATCCAACCATACCGGCGGAAAAAACGGAGCGATCCATAGACGACCGGGGAAATAATATCATAAAATATGTCTGGAGTCCGCCGTTTAAACCGTTTGAAATCGAGATCGCCCTCAGGGCCGAAAATAACGTAGAACTGCAAACACTGAAAACACAGGCCTCATTTCCGCCAAAATCAATCCCCGCGGACGCGGCCGTGTATATAAAAAGTTCAACTCTCGCGCCGTCCGATGATCCGCGGATTCAGGCAAAAGCCAAAGAATTGACAGCGGGGGCGAAAACAGAATTTGACGCGGTGCAGAAAATATTGTCCTGGGTGATCGATCATATGCATTATGTGCTGATGCCGGAGGATTACAACGCGCTCTATTCATTTGACTCGGGGAAAGGCAACTGCCAGAATTATTCGCACCTGGCGGCGGCATTAATGCGCGCGTCCGGTATTCCCGCCAGAATAGTCAACGGCATCACATTAAAAGATCCCTTTGATATCGATGTTGGCGGACAGCGGATGACTCTGAACATGGCGCAGGGACGGCATTCATGGATCGAAGTGTATTTTCCCGATCTTGGATGGGTACCTTTTGATCCTCAGCAAACCCAGCTTTTTGTCAGCAATCGTTTTATAAGGGTGGAGGTCGGACTCGATAATGAAGAAACGATGAACGACGGTTTGATCCGCTGGACACGGCTGAAGGGTTCCAGCGCGAAAGTGGCGTTTGAAGAGATCATAGAAGGGAATTTCGAGTCGGATCAGGTAAATATCAGCGGGAAAAGGGAAGCCTGGGGGCCGAGAAAAATGATGCTGACCCCGGCGGTTGAAGCTCAGTTCGCCCAGGTAATCGCCGCGAAACCGGAGCCGCCGAAACCGGTTGTCACAGGGACGGGTGAGATGGAGAAGCCATTTATTACGGGAAATCTTGAATTTCCGGAAGGTGTGAATTTTATCTTTGCCCGCGAATCGCATAAGAGCGACGGGGAAGGTATGGAATTAAGAAAAAACTTTCTCGTGGAAACAGCCGAATATGTGACAAGTCAGACGCAGTTCGCTCAGACATTTGTGCTGGACAGGGAAATAAATTTAATGGAAGTCGGCCTTGCTCTGCACAAATTTGGCGGGTCGGGAAGGCTGTGGTTGGAGCTTAGGGAGGATAATAACGGTCAGCCCTCCGCTGAAGTCGCGGTAAAAAGCAAACAGGTGGATATCCGATATCTGTCTGCAAAACCGGGATATGAATGGGTCGATTTCTCCTTTGAGCATGAACGCCTGAGATTGACGCCCGACCGCTACTGGATTGTACTGAGCTATAGCGGCAGCCCGATCATCAACTGGTTTTACAGCTATGGTAAACCAGTCGGACCGGTGGACGGAACACGGTACAAAACCGCGGCGGAAGCAGATTTCGCGCGCACCCTGGGATATGAATTCAACTATCGCGTAAGGGGTATAAGCCGCTAATCTGTAAATTATCTTAATGGAATGGAGAAGTAAAACTGCCATCCGGAGGAAGTCGGAGCAGGGTAGAATTGAGTGGTATCCGATTCCCATTCGTCGGATTTATGTGAGACAAAGCGTCCGACCGCGTGCCCTATAAGCGCCCCTAGCAGGATATCGGATGCCCAGTGCTGATCATGATATACCCTGGCCATACTGACAAGAACGGCCGCCCCGTACCAGCCGGTTTTCCAGAGCGGGTGATCTATTTCATAAGCCATCACCGTGGAAATGGCGAAAGTAAGTGATGTGTGTCCCGAAGGTAGAGATCTTCGCGATTCATCGAAGGCAAAGGGTTTGTAATGCCCCGGCCCGTCTCCCCTGTGGGGCCGTGACCGGCCGAAACTTTCCTTGATGGCTGCGGTAATAATTGCGGTGTACGTGAATGCTTCAATGGAATGTAAACCCATTTCCCGCATTTGTGTGTTTCCCAATATCAATCCGCTTCCATAAAGCGCCACTACTGCCAGCGGCGTATATTTTCTGCTCCCGTAATAATCATCTATTTTGAAAACACCGTCAAGAAATGAATTTTGATTTTTTTGGACCAGATCACGAACTGGATCATCAATCAGCATGGTCATGAGGGTAGCGGCGGATCCCAGCAAAAAGATGTTGATATCATGCCGGTCAGGTTTTATGATGTTTTCTCCGATTTCACCGCTCATATCCCGGAAATGTGTAAAATCGTCTTTCATATCATCGATGATCTGTCCGGAAACCGGTCGGAATAACAGGGAAAAGATTAAAATTGTCAGATAAAATAGAGACTGCCGCCTTAAAAATCGCATGAAGATGATTCTCCGGTGATGATTATAATCCTGAGTTCGTATAAACGCATCAAGCTGTGCATTTAAGCCAATTGATCAAAAATATGTCTTTTTGCCATGAACGACAGTGATATTGCCCTCATAACCATAAATGAAATCATTGCCAGCCACAATCCATGATTGCCGATGTAAATCCTGCTCAGGAACCACACCGGTAAAAATACAAGAAAAGTGGAGAGCATCATAGAATTACGCATGGCGGCGGAAGCCGTCGCGCCGATATAAATACCATCCCAAATATACGAAAAACTATTCATAAAAGGAGCAAAAATTGTCCATCCGAAATAAATCATGGCCAGATCCACCAGATATTCTTTATCGGTAAATACGCTTATGATCTGTTTTCCAAACAGAAGATAGACCAGCATAAAGAGCATCCCCAGGCCCACGCCCCAGGTGAAAATCCGGCGCACCGCAAACCGCAGTTGTTCTCTGCTACCGGCGCCCATGAATCGCCCGATCAGGCTTTCAGCGGCAAAGGCGAAACCGTCGATGCCATATGAAAAAATCATCCAGAGCTGAAGCAGGATCGTATTGACGGCCAGAATATCATCACCGAATTCAGCCGATTTAACTGTAAAGTAGGAGAAGGTGAAAATCAGACAAAGTGTGCGGATAAAAATGTCGCGATTGACTGAAAAAAACTTTTTTAGCGCGGTCAGATCAATAATCCGTTTATAGTCAATTTTTTGAGTCAGTTTGTTGTAGTATTTATGAAACAGAAAAATCGCCAGAATCAGACCGGAATATTGGGCCACCAGTGTACCGAATGCCACCCCTTCCGAATTCATTCCAAAAAATTTTATAAATATCACATCGGAAACGATATTCATGACATTGATAAAAACGGCGAGGATGAGCGGGAGCTTAGCATTCTGCATTCCCAGAAACCAGCCCTGCAGAGCATACAGCGATAGAGTGGCCGGCGCGGCGAAGATGCGGATATAAAAATACACGCGGGCATGATATTCTACTTCCGGGGTGGCGTGAACAAGATTAAAGCTCAGCCAGGCGATCGGCTTCTGCAGCACAATCAGACTTAATCCGATGACCACTGAAACCATCAGCGCGCGTATCAGTAAATGGATGCTTTCGGATTCGTTGTCATTGCCAAACGCCTGAGCCGTGAGTCCGGTTGTCCCCATCCTCAGGAATCCGAAACCCCAGTAAATAAAGTTAAAAATCATACCGCCCACGGCAATCGCCCCCAAATAATAAACGTGTGAAAGGTGGCCGACGAGCGCCGTATCAACTGATCCCAGTATGGGAACTGTTAAATTGCTAATGATATTCGGAATGGCAAGGCGCAGAATGGATTTATTCAATCAGAAAATTTCCGTCCATTATAGTAAGGATGTCCTTCAATAAGCGACAAATCTATTAAATGTTTCCGTGAAACTCAATTTTGTGAGAATTATCATTTTCTGATGATGACCCCGTTATATGGTATCAGATCTGTCATCATGATAAATCGAAGCTAATGGAACAATCCAGTGGGAAGAAATAGTTACAAGATAAGATAATTTTTTTGTAACTTAATTTTATCCGTAACATTTAATTATACTAACTTGTATTGGTTTTATGAATATGGGGCAAACGATGGAATTTAACTACCGGAAATTTTTACCGACGCTGCTTCTCACCTTTTTACTCTCGGTTTTTGTATTAAATACTAAAATATACGCTCAGTTCTCCGGAGAGAAACACGTTCAGACGGAATTGATTTCTGAAGTGTTGTCAATCCAGCCCGGTCAGTCTTTCTGGGTGGCTCTCCGCTTACAGATGGATGAACACTGGCATACATATTGGTTAAATCCGGGGGATTCCGGTTTGCCGACTTCCATAGAATGGATATTACCCGAAGGATTCACGGCGGGTGAAATACAATGGCCTTATCCGGAAAAAATATTAACGCCGCCTTTAGTGAGTTATGGGTATCACGACGAGGTTCTCCTTCTGACAAAAATCAAATCTCCGGAAAATTTAACTACCGGAAAGGATGTGACGCTTTCCGCCCGTGTGGACTGGCTTGAATGTAAAGAAGTCTGCATTCCCGGGGATGCAGAAGTCAGCCTTACTCTGCCGGTAAAAAAGGAGCCGCCGCAACCGGAAGAACGCCGGATTGAATCATTTGCCGCTACCCGGGCTGATCTTCCCATGACCAACAGCGAATGGGCATTCGCGGCATCAATTGATGGTGAAAATATTGTTATTCAGGCGCAACCGCCGGCCTGGTATGATGGTGAAATGACCGGTATGGAATTCTTCCCGTATGAATCGGTTCTGATCGATTATAACGCGGAGCAGACTCTTCAAAAACAGGGTAATACCTACCGGCTTAAAATAAAGCTGGCTCAAATGGTCGATAAGATTCCTGAATCCCTTGAAGGCGTGATGGTGGCAAAAGAAGGATGGCGCGGTCAGAATTCAGAAAAAGCGGTCTATGTCAATGTTGGTTTTAGTGACAATCTGCCCGCCGCGGGCAATGGATTCAATTCCACTCTAAGCAGTATCTGGCTGGCGATTCTCTTTTCCTTCATCGGCGGAATGATTTTAAATCTGATGCCCTGCGTATTGCCCGTCTTATCCATCAAAATTATGGGATTTGTCCAACAGGCCGGTGAGGGAAGGGCAAAGTCTTTTCAGCACGGTTTGGTTTTTACCGCCGGTGTTCTTGTGACGTTCTGGGTACTCGCCGGGGCGCTGCTTATTTTGAGAGCAGGCGGCGAACAACTTGGATGGGGTTTCCAGTTACAGTCTCCCGTTTTTCTGATCTTACTCTCGGTATTTCTGTTTTTGTTTGGTCTGAGTATGTTTGGTGTTTTTGAAATTGGTACATCACTCACAACGGTCGGCGGAAAGTCTCAGGGCAATACCGGATGGCTGGGATCATTTGTCAGTGGCATTACGGCCACCGTGGTCGCCACTCCCTGCACGGCGCCATTCATGGGTTCGGCGCTGGGATTCGCGCTGACTCAGCCGGTCTGGGCATCCATGGCGGTATTCACCTCTCTCGGGCTTGGAATGGCCGCGCCATATGTTATTCTGGCGTCAAGTCCGGCGCTGTTAAAATTTGTCCCAAAACCGGGGCGCTGGATGGAATCGCTCAAAGAATTTATGGGCTTTCTGCTGCTGGGAACGGTTGTCTGGCTGTTATGGGTTCTGGGTATTCAGGCGGGAGCCACCGCGGTGACTATTGTGCTTGGCGCGCTTCTGATCGTCGGAATGGCGGGATGGATTTACGGCCGGTGGGGAAATCTGGCCATGCCGGGAAAAACCAGAATTATTTCAAGCGTCATAGCCGTTTTACTGACTATCGGCGCGTTGTATTTCACACTCAAAGGGGTAGATTCATACGCGGTGACGCCGGAAATGAATACAAAATCCGCGCAGAGCGAAGGTATCAGATGGGAAACATTTTCACAGGAGCGTTTAAGCAGTCTTGTGAACGCGGGTCAGCCGGTCTTTCTTGATTTTACCGCGGCATGGTGCCTGAGCTGCCAGGTGAATGAAAAAGTCACATTCACATCAACAGAAGTGCAGAATAAATTTTCCGAACTGAATATCACCCCATTAAAAGCGGACTGGACATCAAGAGATCAGACAATTACCAAAGCTTTGGCTGAATTTGGACGTAACAGCGTCCCGCTCTATGTCTTATATCCCGGCGGCGCGGAAAATAAACCGGTTTTGTTGCCGGAGCTGATCACACCGGGGATTTTGCTTGACGCGTTTGAGGAAGTAGGAAGTGAAGAAAAGTAAGAAGTGAGAAGTAGGAAGTAAGAAGTTTAAGAAAAAAGAAAAAAGAAAAAAGAAAAAAGATGAAGAATGGTCTGGACTTGGATTAAAATGATTAAATGATGTGCATGATTAAGAAATTGTAAATCAGAGTCTTCAATTAATCAGGCGAATCATAGTTCAGACAAAGAGGGAGAAAGTAGGAAGTGAGAAGTAGGAATTTTAAGAAAAAAGATAAAAGAAAAAAGAAAAAAGATGAAGAACGGTCTGAACTCGGATTAAAATGATTAAATGATGTGCATGATTAAGAAATTGTAAATCAGAGTCTTCAATTAATCAGGCGAATCATAGTTCAGACAAAGAGGGAGAAAGTAGGAAGTGAGAAGTAGGAAGTAAGAAATGAAGAGCGTTAAGAGTGTAAGAGTTAAGAGATTGGAGTCCATTTCCAAATGATTCAATACAGTTCTTGCTCCACCCCGGTCTTTCAAAAAAATCGGTAGAAATTCCGGTGAGCGGAACGGCCGAAATTCTTATTGTCTGAGTCCCGACTCGTCGGGACGAGTTTAAGAATTTCAGTGCAGCGAGCCGTTTAATTTCCCGATTTTTTTGGACAGCCTTGATCTTTTGGTTCTTTTCCATCAAGGGAAAAGAACAGAAAGAACGATAATTAGGAAGTGAGAAGTAAGAAGTAAGAAAAGTTAAGAGTTAAGAGAAAAGAGTTAAGAGCGGCCTGTTTTGCTCTTTGGTAATGGGGAACTAAGGGAGTTATAACACTTTCCAAATAGAGCCGTGTTGGAGATT
>JBFXGD010000137.1:6131-9548 GCA_050178385.1 Calditrichaceae bacterium | reverse complement strand
TACCACACTGATCATTGCCAATCCGATCTCCTTAAGTGTACAAACATAGCTCGGAAACAACGTTTTCCAGACCGGATAAAACGGTGATAAATACCGGTATATTTTATACGCGTTCTTTAATCCTTTCGTCGGCTGAATGTATCCCGGACGAAACATATAAGCGGACTTAAAGGCCATCTTCAGAAGATCATTTTCGGTCTTCCCCTTTACCCTGGCCCACATCACCTTTCCATTTTCAGAACTGTCGGTTCCGGCTCCCGACACATAACAGAATGTCATATGGGGATTATGTTTTAGCAGCGTTTCAGCCACATGAATAGTTAAATCATAAGTGATCCGGCGGTAATCATCTTCCTTCATTCTTATAGAAGAGACACCCATACAAAAGAATCCGGCATTATATCCTGAAAGACGGTCCTCTATCTCTGAAAAATCATGAAAATTTGAATGAATTATTTCATTTAGTTTTTCATGCTTCACGCTGCAGGGTTGTCTGTTTACTACAACTACTGATACAACATCTGGATGTTTAAGACATTCATGCAACACACCTTCACCGACCATTCCTGTCGCCCCAAACAAAACCGCTTTTATTTTCATAATCAGTTTCTCTTTATCCGTAAAATTAAAATACAATGTTCTAATTAATTTAGAACTGGTATTTAACACCGGTCAAATCTTCGGAAAATTCCCATAGTTTTGCCGCGATTTTATTATCATACGAAAGCGGGTTTGACTTTACTTTTTTCGGATACCCTTTCCATTCCATAATACCTGAAGGCCCAAAATAATTGGCGCCTTTCACATCCGGAGCCGTTGCGGCGTATAGAGTTGGCAATGCGCCCATTTCAATCCCCTGAGCAAAGAATTGATTCAGAAATATAAATAATTTGTTGTGTCTTTGTAATTCAGTGGCTGTCCATCCGGGATGCGCCGCCGCTACAGTCACATCGGATTGTTGAGCATCCAGCCGCCTTTGTAATTCGTAGGTAAAATACAGATTGGCGATTTTACTGTCACCATACGCGACCCATGATTTGTATCGTCTTTTTTCCCAATTCAGATCATTGAAATCAATCTTACCATAACGGTGCGCCGCGCTGGAGACGTTGACGATACGCGCATTTTTTGTGCTTTTTAACATATCCATCAATAATCCCGTCAGAGCAAAATGACCGAAATGATTGGTGCCCATCTGCAGTTCGAAACCGTCAGTGGTTATTGCGTACGGGGGAATCATTACACCCGCGTTGTTGATAAGCAGATCAAGCTGTGAGAATTCTTTTTTGAAAGATTCGGCAAATTTTCGAACCGATTTTAAATTAGCCAGATCCAGTTCCATTATTTTGATGTCCGCTGATTCGCGTATTGCGGTAATTTTATTGGCTGCGGCTTTTCCTTTCTGCAGATTACGCACAGCAATGATAACCGTCGCGTTTTTTTCCGCAAGTACCCGGGCTGCTTCATAACCTATCCCGCTGCTGGATCCTGTTACAATTGCCACCCGACCTTTCTGATCGGGAATATTTGTACTGTCCCATTTTTTTTGCGCCATTTGATATCCTTTTTCAATTTTCTCTATTTATGTGGAATTATTATTTTACTCATCCCGGTGATCCCTGAAGTCAGTGGGTCTACTTTTTGAAAGTAATCTTTTTTGTAAGGAAATCAAACCTTCAATTGTTTAAATGAATTCCCGTATCCCGGAATGTCAGGCGAATTAATGTTGTGGAGGTCGGGGAAGTTAGAAGTAGGAAGTAGGAAGTAGGAAGTAGGAAAGATAAGATAAAAGATAAAAGAAAAAAGAAAAAAGATAAGCAGGGGCGATGAATTTGGAAATGAAACGGGAAGCAGGTTGAGCATGTAACGAGGTGGCTTTTTAGGCTATATTCAGAACAATTCAATTTGCTGCTGACGGTATCTGCGTAATGATTTTAAAGTAAGCTCGGATGAAAAAATTGTTTATTGCCGGGCTCAGCAGCGGGGGTTGTCCGGGGAATTCATTTTATGCAATATTTTTCCGGTCAGAAATCCTTTTTAGGGTGTAATCCTATATCATATCACTGTCGGGTTTTCCGTTCAGCGGAAACTGTAAAACAAAGGTCGCGCCGCTTTTTCCGTCACTTTCAGCCCACATTTTACCGCCCATTTCCGTCATATAGTTAGCGCAGCTGTGTAAGCCAAAGCCGTGGCCTTTTTCTTTCGTTGTAAATCCGTGATTAAATATCTTACCCATATCTTCTTTGCGAATACCCGGCCCTGTGTCTGAAATAGTGATGTATGCATATTCATGATCATTGTTAAGTTCAATTTTGAGTATCCTCTTCGCCGGTTCCGTTTCCATCATCGCCTCTTTGGCATTTTTATAGAGATTCACCAGTATATGAACCAGTTTTATTTTCTGAATTTTTACTTCAGGATCTGAATTGTAAATTTTATGAAGATTAATCTCATTTTTTGCGATCGAGTTCTGCTGAATTTTCATGGCGCTGTCAATCACTTCGGAAAGAATCATTTTTTCGGCGTAAAGTCCTTCCATCGAGTAATTCTGCTGGGAAGTTATGATATCGGTTATCACGGAAACCTTGTCTTCCAGTTTATTCATGCTTTCTGTCAGAATGACCTGTTCTTTTCGCAACAAATCTTCCAAAGTTAAATAATATTCCAGAAGCATTTTTCCCTTTTTATCATTCGTGATAAAATCATCAATTGTGTCAAAATTAACTCTTAACATTTCATTCGCTTTATATAATCCGGCAAGTTTTGAATGATCCATCGTATCACGTAAAACCGCTACAGAAGTGTTTACGGTGTTTAAGACATTGCCGACATTATGTAACACGCTTGTCGCCACATCAGCCATCCCCGCGCGGCGTGCGACTTCATTCAGCTCCTTATGTATGGCTTCACGCTCCTGCTCCGCTTTCTGTCGCTCAACGATCTCCACCTGAAGCTGTTGAGCGCGCTTTTCCGATCTTTCATTCGCCGCTTTAAGTTCTTCCTGTGATGCTTGTAGGTTATCGACCATTTCATTAAATGCTTTGGCAAGGCGACCGATTTCATCATCTGAATTGATTTTGGTTCTCTGGGACAGATCACCCTGAGAAATCGACAATACAGTACCAATCATTTTATGAATGGGATTCATCAAAAGATAACTTATTCCAATCACACCTATCGTCCCGAGTACAAATATCAGGAGACTGGCGTGAAGAATTGTCTTTTTTGTAGCCGAGATTTCTGTTTTAATTTTTTCCAAAGAGAACCCCTGATATAACATCCCAATCTGCCTTCCCCCGTAAATAACGGGAGTGCTGATTTTATAGATATCATTTTCTAAAACAGATTTATCATCACCAGATGATTCTTTATAATGCGCATTCCGCGCGACATTCTCATTTTTTGATGAGATAAGGG
>JBFXGD010000137.1:0-6031 GCA_050178385.1 Calditrichaceae bacterium | reverse complement strand
GACACGGCTTTATTTTCCGACTCCATTTTCCGAATGGCCTGTGTCGCCTGGTACCCATCCATTCCGGGCATTTGGCAATCCATTAAAATGATGTCGTAACGGTTTTTTAGGACTGCTTCTACCGCGTCGCGGCCGTTTTCGGCGACATCTGACCGGATACCTGCTTTTTCCAGAATCTTTACCACTAATTTCTGATTGATTTTATTGTCTTCGGCAATCAAAACAGATATTTTATTTCCAAGTTCTTCATCGATAATATGTTTAGTCAAAAGCTTATATTCATTTTGTGATGATTCTTCGACCATTCTTCCCAGGGTTCTGGCGATCGTATTGTAGAGGTGTTTTTGTTTGATCGGTTTTGACAAATAAGCCAAATATCCGGCTTCTTTTAAGGCTTGCGGTTCATTGCGTTTTCCGTTGTTTGTATAAAATACGAGCGCGGGTTCTTTTCCGTCCGATACATTTTTTAACTTATCCGCGAATCCAATGGCGTCATCCGGCTTGCTGAAATTTACCAGCACAATTTCAAATTCATTCTTTTTATAAGTATCGATGGCGGCTTCGGTTGAATTGGCCATGGCTGTGAGACAATTCCAGGAATCAAGATAAATGGACAGAATTCGCTGACTCATCGGCTGATCACCTGCCACAAGAATACGAGTCCCAGCTATATCAGCCAGCATAGGCAACGATCCATCTTTGGTTACCTTGTCCGGGATGAGGTTGATTGTAAACCAAAAAGTGCTTCCCTCTCCGGGTTTGCTTTGGACGCCTATTTCCCCGCCCATCAGATTGACCAGTTGTTTGGAAATCGCCAGACCGAGACCGGTTCCTCCATATTCCCTTGTAGTTGAAGAATCAGCCTGTGTGAAAGCATCAAAGAGTTTTGCCGTTTTCTCCTCCTCAATACCGATTCCTGTATCCGCGACCGAAAAATAGAGCATGGACTCTTTGACGGTCACCTCAACAATAATCTCACCGCTGCTCGTAAACTTGATCGCGTTATTTGTGAGATTGATTAATACCTGCCGCAACCTCCCGGGATCCCCAATGATATATTGCGGGACATGTCCGTGAATCAATGTGGCGAGTTCAATATTTTTTTCGGCTGCCATGAGCTTTAACATTTCGGCCACACCTTCAACGGTGTTTCTGAGATCAAAACTGATATTTTCTATTTCAAGCATACCTGCTTCAACCTTGGAAAAATCAAGTATATCATTGATAAGATCCAGGAATGACGTAGCCGATGACTTTATGGTTTCCGCGTATTCTTTCTGTTCTTCATTCAGGTCAGTCTCAAGTATAAGATCATTCATCCCCATGATACCGTTGAGCGGTGTGCGGATTTCATGACTCATATTCGCCAGAAATTGTCCCTTTGCCTCCGCCGCGCGATCAGCTTTTTCCTTAAGAGTTTTTAATTCTTCTATCATATTCTCTAACTGTCTTGTTCTCTCGGATACATCCGACTCGAGATCATCAATATAATGCGCGGATTTCTGCTGTAAACTCCATTTTGTCGTCAAAGAAAGCGCGATTTGTTTAATCGATGTGGTATTAAACGGTTTTTTCATAAAAAGGAGTTTATCGGTTTTACCCAGATGTCGAATAATTTCGTCCCATGAATAATCAGAATAAGCAGTGCATATTACAACTTCCGTAAGCGGATATTTCTCCCATATTTTCTTTGTTGTCAGAATTCCATCAATACCGGGCGGCATGCGGACGTCCATAAATATCAGGGCGTAGGGATCGTCTTCTGTAGCGGCTTTTTCCACCATCCGCACCGCTTCTTCTCCCTGGTAAGCATCGTCAATTCGATATTCAACATTCCCGGAATCATCTTTTCCGTTTTCGGATGAGTCTTCTCCAAACAGCTCATTTTCCAGTTCAAGAGCCTTTTTATCCAGTCTGTTGGATGATGAATTTTCAAGAATTGTTTTAAAATCGCTATGGATCGCCTCATTGTCATCCACGATCAGAATGCGGTTTCCGTTCATCAATTTTCTTCCTGTCTTTTATGAGTTATATTTTTTTTATCCATCCTTGCTAAAACATCATGACCAACAGAATTTTTATTAAGTTGTCAACAACTAACCTACTATTTAAAAAACTTTCTTTTTTCTTAAGTAGTTCAAATACAATTTTAATTGTAATTATAAAACCGGTAAGACTATTTAACCGAAGCAGGAAGCCATCGAATCAACCGGATTAAGGCCGGATAATCGACTTTATAAGCATGATCTTTAGTATTGAAGGATAATAATGAATTAGAAACTACGCTTGCTTATTTAGAACAAAGTTTTTTGCGCGTATTCATAGGCCTGGGGCGTATCTATATCTATCCAGCTCTCTTTGGAATCCATCACAACGGCATTCATATCCCCTTCCCCGATCAGAATCTCAATGGCCGCGCTGATGGAGTCCCGGTCATGTTTGAGCTGTTCGCTCATTGCGACAAAAAACCGCGGATTCAATCGGAAAATACCGCAGTCAATCGCGTTATATTCAGGGATTTCCTTTCCGATTTTCAAAATCTTCTGATCATCAATCCATACTTTTGTAGCATCGTCAATATCAAAAATCTGATCAATCCGCTTATCTACCAGTAGCAGATTTTGTTTCGCATTTGATTCAACCACCATTTTTACAGCTTTGAAAGGCACAATATGATCTGACATGGATAAAATGAATTCCTGATTCTGAAGCGCTGCTTTTGCCGCGAGGACAGAAATACCGTTACCCTTGTGATACTCATTATTCTCGACAAAAAGCACATTGTATCCGAAAAAATTATTCTTTGTAGATATTCCCTGATTTTTTCTCCGCCAAATCCGATCACGATAAAGAACTCATCCACGCCTGCGGTGGATAAATTTGACATGATGTTTGATAATATGGTGCCGTTCCCAAGGGGCAGAAGTGTTTTCGGTGTTTTGTTAGTGCTTGGCCATAACCGGGTGCCGTTCCCGGCCGCAATAATAACCGCTTTCATAAATATCTCATTTCATTAATGATTAAATACCGGAATTGGGGTCATTGTTGTGACCACCTTCCCGAAATAATTTTTCTATTTGTTTAATTAATCGTTCTGATGCTCTACCGTCAAGCTTATAAAACAGGTTAACGCGGTATTTGTCGGCTTTTTTGATCATTTCTGTTGTCGGGTTTAGCGCCTGTTCAACCGCCATTTTGATCTGTTTCCCGGAGTCGATATGGACAAATGCGCCATTCAAAAATTCTCTGTTGTCTATCTCAAGCAGCGGCTCGCCGTCTGAATGTTTCAACCGATCACTTGGCAGGTCAAAAATGATACCGAACTTTTGTAATGCCAGAAAATCAAAAACCGTACTCGACGCTTCGCTGATCAGTGTGTCAGCCACGGCATAATATGGCACAATGCTGTACTCTTCGAACGGAAGCAGGACGGCATGAGGATATTTCTTAACACGGCGTTCATAGATTCTATGCTGACGATGCGGCGCGTATTTTCCCATCCAGCTGTATGGGTGCAGTTTTATGATTAAATTATATTCCCTTGTTTGCTCAAACAGGTCATCTTTAATTTTATACATGGAAGTCGGTTTATATGTCGGCGCGTACATGACCGTTTTTTTACCCGGATCTAATCCCAATTTTGTTAGAATATCATCCCGGTTATTAAATTTTCCCTGAAAATAATAATCCAGTTTCGGAAGACCAATGAGATGCACTTCATTTTTGCCAAGCCTGCCGGATGTGTTCAGGGAATCCACCCGGTGTTGTCCCTCTACAAATATCTGGTATTTATCCTTCGGCCTTTTTGCCAGTTCACGGTATAGAATGTTTTTTATGCCTGTCCCGTGATTCAGGAAACAAAGTAGTGTATTTCCGTAAGCCGGCGCGTTTCTTAATGTATCTCCGGCAATAACGATATCAAACCCTTTAGTTTCGGAAGTAAATCTGTATCCGTGTTTTTTCCACTCATCAATGACAGGCTGCTGATAAGGAATATCGAAAATCAGATATCGTTTTTTCTCCATATCCAGTGTGAACCAGACATCATAGGCGGGATTTTTTAATAGAAGGTCAATAACCGGATCAAATGCCGCTTTGTGATAGGCATACCCAATTTTGAAGAGGAGTTTAATTTTACCCATTTTCACCAGAGAATCGTATTAAAATTTGTCATTAAATCTATTCTCTATATATAGATTAAACACATGCATACGAAATTAAGGTGAAATATACTTAAAATATCGAGCTCAGAAAAATATATTTTCGCGCGGCTCTGATTCATTCTCAAAACCTGTCTTCTTAGGGACCATTTACAGAGAACCGGATATATGAGCAAATGCCGACCATAGAATCAGATAAACCATAACTCCCCACAAATAATTAATAAATAGAAAAACAAAATCTAAACTCATAAAAAACTTAACATTATGATCCGGATTAATCATCCTTTTTTGAAAAATTGAAATCAGTAATTCAATATTTTCGTTATCACTTAAAATTCAAAAATTTAATAGCGTGAGCGTGTCATGACATTACCCAAAAATCCCGTCAACTGGTTTGAGATACCGGTGAATGATCTTATCCGGGCAAAAGAATTTTACGAATACGTGCTGAGGATAGAACTTGTGCTGAATGAAGCCGGTACCACGGAAATGGCCTGGTTTCCTGTAAAGCTGAACGGCACAGGCGTGACCGGTACGCTTGTAAAGGCTAAAAGTTATATACCGTCACATTCCGGCTGTCTGCTTTATTTTCAGGTTGATAATATTGACGATACCTTTGAAAGAGTTGTAGAAAAAGGGGGCAAAATACTAAATCCAAAAAAGAGCATCGGGGAATACGGATTTGTCAGTCAAGTTGAGGATAGCGAGGGTAATCGGATAGCGCTTCATTCCAACGAATAACCGGATATTTGAAATCTGCATGGAGCTCTCAACTAAGGAATTATTGGAAGGGATTTACGAATGATCTCAAAAAATATATTAAAGGACATTTCGGAATTTGATGAGACCGGTACAAAAATGCCGGTTCTCTTTATAGGTCACGGCAGTCCGATGAACGCCATTGATGAGAATGAATTCAGTCAGGCCTGGAGCGATACATCAAAGACTATTCCTGCTCCTAAGGCGATACTTTGTATCTCCGCTCACTGGCAGACAAATGGCACCTTAGTAACATCCATGGAAAAGCCACGGACCATTCACGATTTTTATGGATTTCCAAAGGCGCTTTTTGATATACAATATTCCGCCCCGGGCTCCCCGACCCTAGCCCAAATCACGAAAGATACAGTTATGACTACAGACATTCTGCCGGACAATGATTGGGGATTAGATCACGGGACCTGGTCCGTTTTGCGCCGTATGTATCCTAAGGCTAATATTCCGGTCATTCAACTCAGCCTCGATATGACCAAAGGCCCTGACTATCACTATGAGCTTGGTAAAGAGTTAAAAAGGCTTCGCAGACGGGGCGTTCTTGCGATCGGCAGCGGCAATATGGTTCATAATCTCGGAGAAGTGGTCTGGAAGGATACCGCGTTTGACTGGGCTATGGAGTTTGATGATAAATTGAAACGATTGATTGCGTCCGGTGATCACAAATCAGTCGTCAATTATCAAAATTTAGGTAGGTCCGCCCGTCTATCCATCCCAACAAATGAGCATTATCTTCCACTACTCTATATACTGGGAATGAGTGATGAACAGGATGATCTGAGTTTTTTCACGGAAAAGGTTACTCTTGGTTCCATGTCTATGCGGTCTCTAAAATTTGGTTAGGCTTCAGGAAATATTTATAAAAAACAGTGATTAATTTACCGGATACCAATGTTATAATGTCAATATAAAGGGAGGTGTTATTATGGCAGTAAAGCCAATTCCGGAGGGATACCACACGCTGACCCCATACATGGTTGTCAGTGATGTGGGCGGACTTATCGGTTTTTTAAAAAAGGCTTTTATGGCGGAGGAAATTTACAGTATGCCGGGGCCGGAGGACAATATTATGCATGCCGAAGTAAAAATCGGCG
>JBFXGD010000136.1:0-9627 GCA_050178385.1 Calditrichaceae bacterium | reverse complement strand
CAAATGTCGCATTGAATTTGAAATCCCTGGGCTGTGAACCCATTCTTACAGGCATTATTGGACAGGATAGAATGGGAGATATGTTCATGGAGCTGATGCAGGAAAATGATATGGATGTTAAGGGAATAGTCCGATCCGGGACCAGGCCAACGACTGTCAAAACCAGAATTATCGGCAACAATCAACACATTGCCCGGGTGGATAAGGAACACAGAGATTATGTATCCGGCCCAATAATTGAAGAAATAAAGCATCATATTGATAAATTGCTGCAGGGAATTGATGCGATTGTTATTCAGGATTACAATAAGGGGATGCTGCCGGGTGAGATTATCGAATATTCATTAAGGATTGCGAAGGAAAGAAATATAATCACGACCGTAGATCCGAAATTCATTAATTTTTTATCATATAAAAACACATCGGTTTTCAAACCAAATATTAAGGAAGCCGCGCAAGCGCTCGCCAGAGTGATTGAGACCGATGATGACGTATTGACTGCCGGAATTGAACTATTGAAAATCCTGAAAGCCGGCAGTATCCTGCTTACCAGAGGCCCAAAAGGTTTATCCCTCTTTGAAGCAAACGGGGAAATAAGCCACATACCGACCCGGGCGAGAAAAGTAGCCGATGTTTCAGGCGCCGGAGACACTGTGATAAGCACAATGACAGCAGCGCTTGTCGGGAAAGCTTCGTATAAAGAAGCCGCATATTTTGCGAACAGCGCGGCGGGAATTGTCTGTGAAGAAGTAGGCATTGTCGCGATTGAGAAAGAGAGATTGTTAACTAGTATCCTGGAATCGGAGTAGTTTTTGAATTTAATAGTCCCGTCAAATGAAATAACCGAACTCGTTCAAAAGCTAAGAAAAGACAAGAACTGTTTGATTGCTTTTACCAATGGCTGTTTCGATATATTGCACCGCGGCCATGTTGTTTACCTTGAGAAGGCAAAAGAATACGCTTCGATATTAATTGTCGGTCTAAACTCCGATGATTCTGTCCGTCGGTTAAAAGGGGAAGGCCGACCTCTAATGCCGGAGGAGGACCGGGCATTTATACTGTCAAGACTGGAATCTGTGGACATTGTTTGTGTCTTTGATGAAGACACGCCGTATGAATTAATTAAAAAAATTCTTCCGGATATTTTAGTAAAGGGCGGAGATTATCGTGTCGAGGATATTGTAGGTAGAGATATCGTTGATGAAAGTGGTGGAAAAGTGTTGACGATTCCCCTTGTTCCGGGACGTTCAACTACGAACATTGTCAATAAAGCAAATAGACATATTAAAGATTGAATGAAAAAAGGAAATCCCAGTGATAAAAAAAACCTTTCCGATTCTTGCGATTCTGATTGCCTTGTTTATCGGTTCATGTCAGACAACAAAGTTGCAGAGACCTGTTGCAACTGATCATAATTATCTCAGTTCCTTTCCGGATAATATCTGGGTCTCTGAAGAAGTGAATTCCAGGCTTGATTCTTTGTTTTTCTACTTTAATCAAGCGCAAAGGAAATTAAGCGATCATGATACCATGGGAGCGGAATTATATTTTGATTATACTTTTGAGCTTCAGTCAAAATTCACAGATCAGGATCGCTCTACCCTGACGAATTGGGCTGTTTATGATTCGATGATGCATCTGATAAATGATGCCTATGAAAGACTCTATACACAAAAAGAAATAGATATGGCCGCTGAAGAAATCAGGGAGGATATTACTGATTTTGAAGAATCATTTTACGCGGATTCGGTGTTGTTTGGGGACGGGACGGTCATCGATTCAAGCGGTCTCATGCCGATAACTTTAAACAACAAAGTTCGGCTTGCCATAAAATATTTTCAAACAAAGGGCAGACCCGTTTTTACCCGCTGGCTTGAGAGAAGCGGACGATACGAACCTATGGTCCGGGAAATACTGAGGGAAAAGAATCTACCTGAAGATCTCGTTTACCTTGCAATGATTGAGAGTGGGTTTAATCCCCATGCTTATTCTTATGCCCGGGCTGCCGGTATGTGGCAGTTTATATCAGCAACAGGCCGATATTATGGATTAAGGCATGATTGGTGGTTTGATGAGCGCAGGGACTATTTTAAAGCGACCATAGCAGCGGCAGAACATCTGGATGATTTGTACGAAAGATTTGATGACTGGTATCTTGCGCTCGCAGGATATAATTGTAATCCTAAAAAAGTTGAAAAGAATATGCGTAGATATGATACAAGGGACTTTTGGCAATTGAGGAGTCTGCCAAGACAAACCCGTAATTATGTACCAACTTTTCTGGCAGCTACCATAATCGCAAAAGATCCGGAAAAATTTGGTTTTTATGTCGATAAATCAGATCCGATTGAGATTGATATGGTCGAGATCTCAGAATCGATCGATTTGAATGTTGTGGCTAAGGCCGTTGATACGACATATTCTTATATTAAAGAAATAAATCCGGCAGTATTGCGTTGGGTGACACCTCCGGGAGTGAAAAACTTTAATCTCTATCTGCCAAAAGGCAAGGCCCAACAATTTAAGGAAAAATACGCGAGTTTGCCGGATAATGAAAAGAGATCGTGGGTTCGGCATAAAATACAAAGCGGGCAAACGCTTTCCACAATCGCTCAGAAATATCACACGAGCATCGCCGTAATAAAAGAGACAAATAGACTCTCGGGTAATATGATCAGAGCAGGTCATTATTTGTTAATTCCCGTTCCTCAAAATAGTACTCATTTTAAATATTCTTCGGTCTCATATTCTCAATCATCCAAGCCGAAACGTCAATCCAGACCAAAAGCCGTAATTACTAATGTACCGGGACATAAGAAAATTATTTATGAAGTGAAAAGCGGGAACACTCTTGGAGAAATCGCCGAGATTTTTAAGACCAGAGCAAGTGAGATAAGATCCTGGAACGGCTTAAGATATGGTTCATACATTTACCCAAAACAGAAACTTGTAATCTGGGTTCCGGAGGACATGGACGAAATCAGGCAGAATATAAAAAAAGAAATAGTTACCGTATCCAGCAGAGAAACAGGTAATTTCTACACCGTTCGTTCCGGCGATACATTATGGGACATAGCTAAAAAATACGGCATTTCTATCAAAGAATTAAAAAAAATTAACAACCTTAACAATACCATGATCAAGCCGGGTGACCGCTTAAAAGTCAGTACTAACTAGGATTATAATAAAATTGACTTTTAATATACAAATTGATTAAATTAAACGTCTTTATTGAACAATGAATGATGATATGAGTAAACAAGAAATAAAATACTGCCAATATTGCGGCGCTGAGAATGTGGCTGATGCCGTTTATTGTATGAAATGCGGTAAAAAACTGGTAGTTTCCGTAAAAAAAACGGATAAAGCAACCGGCTCCGGTAAGAAAGCTAAGAAAGAAACTCCGGTTAACTCATATACGATTATCGCAGTGGCGTTTATCTTTTCTGTGATTATCATCCTCATTATTTTCAGAAGCAACAGGATGCGGCTGACTGAGAAACTTGAGGCGGCGGGCATAGTAAATACACAATCCGCTGCTCAGGGGATTGAAGCTAATTCCGATGTTATGAATCATCTTCGCGAGATTCAACAGGCGTTACTAAATGATCCGGATAATTATGATTTGAATATTCAGGCGGGTAATAATTATTTTGATATCGGGCGATTCGAATCAGCCATCGTTCATTACAAGCAGGCATTAAAAACTAAAAGTACCGATTCAAATGTTCTGATAGATCTTGGGGTTTCTTTATATAATATCAATCAGCCGGATTCATCATTGTTTTATATGAATCGCGCATTGGAGATTAACCCGAATCATTTACAGGGATTGTACAATACGGGAATTGTGAGCTATAATATTGGTAAGGTTGATGCCGCCGTTTCAGTCTGGCAAAAGCTGATTTCAATTCATCCGGACAGCAGGGAAGCCGAAGCGGCGAAGCAATTTATTGAACAAATAAAAAATGAATCGCAAAGTGGATAATATTAAACATCGCATAAATTAACAGGAGATCTAATCTATGCCCAGTGGTAAAAAAAGAAAACGCTCAAAGATGGCGACACACAAGAGAAAGAAAAGACTCAGAAAGAATCGCCATAAAAAGAAAAATCGCTAATTTCAATAGAAGGTTCATTCAAATGAGCCTTTTTTTATTTACATATTGATAACCTGGAATTCCGATATGAGTGAATCAAATATCTACAGTGTCGGTGAAATTACGCGAACCATCAAATTGCTGATCGAGGAAAATCTCCCCACTATCTGGATAGAAGGAGAAGTTTCAAATTTTAAACCTCATTATTCCGGTCATTATTATTTTACTTTAAAGGACACTGCAGCTCAGATTTCTGCCGTCATGTGGTCATCCCGTGCCGGGAAAATCAATTTTGATCTGGAAGACGGAATGCTTGTGCAAGCATTGGGAAATGTGCGTCTTTGGGAGAAATCAGGCCGTTATCAGTTTGACGTCCTGCGAATACAGCCAGCCGGTATCGGTCAGCTGCAGATGGCTTTCGAAAGATTAAAGCAAAAACTCCAGGCAGAGGGGCTTTTTGACCCGGAACATAAAAAAACCTTGCCCCCATATCCGCATAAAATAGGAATTGTAACATCCTCAACTGGTGCCGCCATTAAGGATATTATCAATGTGTTGAAACGCCGGGCGCCTCATGTAGAAATAGTAGTCAGATCAGCGAAAGTACAGGGGCAGGGCGCGGCAGAGGACATCGCGAAAGCGATCAGAGAATTCAATCAATTTAAGAATGTCGATATCCTCATTGTAGGTCGCGGTGGCGGTTCACTTGAAGATTTGTGGCCTTTTAACGAGGAAGTCGTCGCGCGGGCTATTTATGCATCTGAAATACCTGTTGTATCAGCTGTTGGGCATGAAATTGACTTTACGATAGCGGATTTTGTATCAGATTTGAGAGCCCCAACACCATCAGCGGCCGCTGAATTAGTTGTTCCGGATTATCATGAGTTAAGAAATAAAATCATAGAATACTACCGGCGTCTCTATTCAAGCATGGAAAACCGGATTGATTATAACAGGGAAAAAATTATTTTCCTTCAAAAAAGTTATGGTATGCGCCGCCAGGAAGACTTGATCCGACAATATATGTATCAAATTGATGATATAAACGTCAGGATAAACAAGGGACTAAAAAATCTTCTTCTTAAAAAAAGTGAATATCTCAATCAAATGTCCCATCGGCTAAACAACCTGAATCCCAAAAAAGTACTCGAACGCGGTTATAGTATTTCGTATATTGACGGGGAAATTATTAAAAACGCAACACAGGTTACCCGGGGCGGAGAGCTTGAGACTCAGCTTTTCAAGGGAAGATTAACAAGTATTATAAGCAAGACCAATAAGGATGAATAAAAATATGTCACAAAAAAAAATGACATTTGAGTCAGCTTTGCAGCGTCTTGAAGAAATTGTTCAACAGGTGGAATCTGGCGAATCAAGTCTGGATGATAGCTTGAAAATGTTTGAGGAAGGAAGCAAATTAATAAAGTTCTGTCTGAAGAGTCTGGATGCCGCTGAAAAAAAGATTCAGGTGCTGAATAAAGGTGATGAAGAAGATTTTCAGTTAGACCTACTTTAATTATCTTGTTCGTAAGGAGAGACAGGTTATTTTAAAAAAGACTATTGGGATCATTTTGAACCCCAGAAAAGACCAGGTGCAGGCACCGCTTGACGAACTTAATTCCTGGATAGAAAAATCTTCGCCGGAAGCCAATTTCCTGCTTTGTACGTATGACTCAAAATATATAACACATGCTCTGAAAGCAATTAAACGAGTCGGGGAGAAGGAATTATTTAAAAATGCTGATCTGGTTGTCACACTTGGCGGTGATGGTACAATATTAAGGACTGTACATCAAATGGGACCGGATTCAAAACCAATACTGGGAGTTAACCTGGGCGGTCTTGGTTTTTTAGCGGAAACACATCCGGAAAATCTAGTACATCATGTCAGTTCGTATTTGGATAATACTTTTTTTATTGATAAGAGAACATTGCTAAAATGTACCGAAAAAAAGAGCGGCGATACATTTTATGCATTCAATGATATCGTTTTTGATAAAGCCGGATTTTCAAGGGTAATTGAGATCGTTACGAAGGTTGATGACTGTCTTTTAAACTCATACATCGCGGACGGCTTAATTCTCTCCACTCCAACGGGCTCAACGGGATATTCATTATCAGGGGGCGGGCCGATAGTAGTGCCCCAGACAAATGTATTCATAATAAATCCAATTTGCCCTCATTCACTGACAAACAGACCTGTGGTTGTGCCGGATGAAAGCACAATTTCCATACGGGTGTTTACCGAATTTGAAAAAATACATCTATTTTGCGATGGACAAAAGGAAAAAAGTTACATCAGCGGTACTTCCTTCATCATTCGAAAGGGTGAATACAAGGTAAATCTTGTAAAAATGAAGCCGCAGGGTTTCTATGAAACCCTGCGGAATAAATTAGGCTGGGGAGATGATTTTCGGGATAAAAATCGCTGGTCCTACCAAAAAAACAACTCTTAGCATTAATGATAAATTACCTTGACATTGTTTTATTAGGATCATTTGAATTACTGCTGCTTGAGCCTGTTTGATTTATAATTCTCTGCCAATCCGGATTGTTAAGTTCTTTCCTGTAGCTTGAATGTATCAGCTCATAAGCTCCAAATCCGTTTAAGTCAACAAATACAAAGATGGCCCCACCCTCTAAATCATGATATGTCCAAATTTCATATGGTAACCCGTCGATACTATTATTATGTCTTTCAATCTCATCAGGATGCCCATACATAATAATAACACGCCCCTGATCTGTTCTCCATCCTTTTCTGCCAAATTTACTAAATTGATCGGTCGAAAATTCAGCTAATTCTATAAATTCACGATGACTCTGCCCGGGAGAAACCATTTTTTCTTTATCCCTGATTCTCCAGAATTGAGTTAAGAACTTTTTCATAGCTAATTCTTCGCTTAAATTTTCGAAAACCATTATTTCATTTTTAGAAGCGAAATACTTAGCCATTTTAAATTCATTTTCGAGCTCTTCTTTAGTGAGTCCGGCGAAGATATCATCAATTTCAACAATAGGCGCATCTGTTATAACAGGTTGATTTTCTTCAGGTTTATAGACAAAAAATTTCTTGCGATCATTGATATTTATATCATTTTTTAAATCAGTCGCGCTGATATTTAAAAAGTATGACCCTCCCGGTAACGACATAATATTTAATCCGCCAACTTCAACCAGCGAAGGAGCCAGGGCATCTTTTGTTTTTGGTTTGACGGTTTTTACCGTATCGCCGTCACTGTTGGTAATGTAGTAATTAAAACTGTATTGACTCTGAGCTTGTTCAGAGTAAGGAAGGTTGTGAAGTTCAACATAAAAATATAACACCGGATGAAGTAAATCAAATACTCTTCGCGGATTGGGAACGACTTTTAATCCGTTTTTGTTGAATAAAGTTTGTCCATCATCTTTTTGTATATCTATCGCGAACTCTATATCAGATGCGTATAAGCTTTCGGGTGATTTCGTCGTTGAAAACTCCAGAATATATTCACCGCTTAATTTCGAGTTAAGATCAGTCACAATTACTTTTGCAGTATACTTACCAAACGGAAGCTGAAGCCCGAAAACATCGATCAATTGATTGTATTTGTTATATTTAAGGGTATCAATGATTGTATTCTGATATTCATGAGGTACTTTCCTAATTACTTCACCATCCTTTAAAATTTCAAGTGTACTCATAAAATTGGAATGATAAGTGCTGTCGTTATATTTAAAGCTTAAATTGCCCTGATAGATTGACATGTAAAATTCAACATAGCAAGTTGAATCATTGGAACCAAAGAAAGAATAATCTGCCGAAACCGGTATGAACTGAAATTGACTCCAGGAAATCATTGGAATAAGTAAGAAAAATAGTAACTTCCTCATTATATTCATCCTCTTTTAATTGAACTTTACTGACACTAATTTTGAGACTCCCTCTTCTTCCATTGTAACTCCGTACATGGTCTGGGCGGCTTCCATAGTGCGCTTATTATGTGTTACAACTATAAATTGTGTATTATCCGAGAAACTTTTAAGCGCCTCCGTAAAACGTAAAATATTTACATCATCAAGCGGGGCATCAACCTCATCCAGAATACAGAAAGGGCTTGGCTTTACCAGATAAATCGCGAATAATAGCGAAATTGCCGTGAGTGTTTTTTCCCCGCCTGAAAGAAGACTTAGTGTCTGTAGTCGGTTCCCTTTTGTCCTGACAGAAATTTCAATATCGGCTTCTAGCGGATCTTGATTATCACTTAAACTAATCGAGCCTTCGCCGTTTTCAAAAAAAGAGTGAAATACAGTCTCAAAATTAACTTTTATCGCTGCAAATGTCTCAAGAAACTGATTACGCGCTGTTGTATTTATCTTATCTATCGTTTCAACGAGTGAGTTTTCTGCTTTATTCAGGTCATCCCTCTGTTTTGTCAGGAAGTCAAGCCGTTCTTTTTCCTTATCATATTCACCGACCGCAAGAGGATTTACGGGACCAAGATTCTTGATCCGGTTGTGAATGCTTTCTATCTGCTCTTCGGCTTCATTTTCATTAAGCCCCTCATATGGCAAGCCGATTTCAATATCTTCTGAGTATTCTTTTAAAATGCGTTCACGAATATTTTCCGCTTTATACCTGTTTTCGTTAATTTTCATTTCAAAAGTTCGCGTGTGTTCAAGGGAAAAATCGTGTTGTTTACGGTATTTTTTGATTTGTGTTTCCATATCCATGATTTTTTCTTTTACTTCCTGAAATCCAAGCGCAATATTGTCTTTTTCCTTGTCAAACTGATCTCTATTTTCCCAGATAACAATTTGTTCATTTCGTCTCTGCTCTGATTCTACGTCAATTTGAACAAGCATCTTTCCGATCAGTTCTATTTCGGATCCTTTTTTATCAATATCATTTTTTAATTCAACAATTGTTTTTGATGAACGATTGAGATCATTCTGGCGATTGTATATTTGATTTTGAATGTTGGTCGTGTCCAGCCTGGCTTTCTGAACCTCTTCAATTAATATTTGCAGTTCATCACTTTTTCTCTCATACGAATTAGTCCTCGAAATTGTTTCTTTTTCAAGCTCATTTAACTTTTTCTGCTGATCTTCAACCTCAACTTCAATTGTTTGTTGATTCTGCGTAAGGTTCTTTAGATTTTTCCGGATAATTAAAAGGTGATTATTATCCAAAACCGATTCTTTTTGGTTTTTTTCAATTTCATAGGCGATCTGATGTTCTTTTTTTTCCAGTTCGGTAATTTCACGCTGTGTTTTAGCTATTTCATTCCTGAGCTCACCCTGATTTGAGTTGTTCTTTTGCAATTCACTTTGAATTTCTTCTATTATCTTTTCGACCTTTGGTAGGTTCTTCTCAAATTCCTGCAGCTGCCGGGTGTATTTCTTTAACTGATCATGACGACCTATGATGGTTGTCTGTTTTTTTGAAACTGAACCGCCGGATAGTTCTCTGTTAAAATTTACCATTTCTCCGGATGAAGTGGCCAGTCTAAGATTTGGATACGTTTCAGATAAAATCAGCGCTTCA
>JBFXGD010000135.1:0-9725 GCA_050178385.1 Calditrichaceae bacterium | reverse complement strand
TCGGCATCAGGCCGGAGTTCTCCATAGGCAAACTGGGTGTGGCTCTGGATCTCAGTTTATATATGGATAAGGACGGAAATATCCGGGAGGAGAACTGGGATGAATTCAGTGATATATTTGAAAAAATTTATTATGTCCGCTGGGGTATGAAAGGTGATCCGTTTTATGTAAAGGCGGGGGCGATCGATAACTACCGCCTGGGATATGGATTGCTGATGAATCATTATTCAAATACGATTGAATATCCTACCGTGATTCGTACAGGAATGGAACTCGGGCTTCAGGGTGATAAATTCGGGTTTGAAGGAATGGTCAATGATTTTGGAGAATTATCCGATGGCGGTGGCTTGACAGCCGGCAGGGTAACCTATAAGATTCTTGGCGATCTGGAAATCGGAGCGAGTGTTGTCTATGATGTAAACCAGTATAAATCACTCACAGACACAGACGGGGATGGTATCCCGGATTATATAGATGATTTGCCGGATGATAAAAAATATTCGGTTGACACAGATGGCGACGGAGTGCCTGACGCGCTCGATCCGGACAGGGACGGTAACGGATACTCCGATAACTATGCGGTTCTCCCCGATTCATCTTATTATAACGATGATCAGTTTAATGAAGGGAAATTAAAGAAAACACCGTTTGATGTGGATGACGCGGATAATAAATCACAGATAGGTTTCGCGCTGGACATCGCTTATCCATGGATCAATTTTGATTATCTAAAACTGATCACCTACGGCCAGGTCGCGAAATTCGGCAACGACGGAGGCTGGGGTATCGCGGCTCCCGGAGTGATGGCAAAATTCGCGTTCATCAATGCTTACGCGGAATACCGTATTTATGATGAAAAATTTATTCCTGAATATTTTAACACAACTTATGAACTGGAACGCGCGGTATTCACAACAGACAGCACCGGTCAGTTGGTACCTTATACAAAAAGACAGCTTATGGAATCGCTGAACGATAAAGCGACCGGTTTTGTAGTCGGCGCGGATTTTGATATTTTAAGTCTTATGATATTCGGGGCGGAATATCAGCATATGAACAAAAGTGAAATAGAGTTTAAAACTTTCAGGGCGAATCTGGACCTTAATACAAGCTTTCTGCCGAAAATCAACAGAGCCGGCGCGTATTATATCCAGAACAATGTTGTAGATCTTTTTGAAAAAAGTCCGGGAACGATATTGGGTTACCGTTTTGAATACGAAATCAGCGGCAATGCTTCTCTGCTACTTGACTTCCGGCAGAATTACCGTGATTTAAACGGTGACGGAAAGATCTCAGGATCAAATGAGACGGTCAGAACAACAAATATCCAGACAGTTTTCAGATTCTGATAAATAATTTTATGTTGAATTTTAAAGCGTAATACCAAAATGGTATTGCGCTTTTTTTATTGCTCTCGCTGCTCCGACGTCTTGATGAACAGATATAATTTCATGGAAAAAACACCGAAAAAAATTAATTTAAATATTTGTTTGTTTTTAATTGTTTTCATTTCTCATTTTTGTTATTTATATCTTACGGTACTCGCAAAACAAAATTTGTGATAAATAAAAATAATTTTAAGATCAAATCGAATCAAATTGGAGATTGCTAATGCAAAAACAATCAGCCATTAATTTGATTGAAGAAACCCGATATCTGGTCGGGAAAGAAATAGAACTGAAAAGATTAGACCTGAATTCAGATAAATACAGCACAGAAACATTTAGAATTCTGGACAATTCATCGATTATAAGCTTAACAAATCCTTCAAGCGCCAGAGTCCGCCTTGATGTCTATGCAAAAGTCGAGAATCAGATGACCAAGGAAATTCTTCATATTTCCCTGAAAAGACTGGCAGAACTTTATCTCTCATAGCGCGCGGAAATGAAATCAACGCGATCAGGGAAATTTAAGCTCGATCCCAAATCGCGGTTTTCCCCGCAGATTCAATTTAAAGGGATCGGATTCCGAATCGACGTTTTGACCGACCCGGTAGCCTGATTTAAGTTTGTTCGCGAATTCGACGCTGTATCCGGCGAACAGGTGAATATCGACCACATCAAGCGAAACACCCCCACCAATGCCGATAATCGGTTCCAGAATTTCCGCCATTCTGAGTCCTCCCAGCAGATGGATTGATGTGCCGATGGTTTTTGCTTTTGTGTCTACCGGTTTTAGATGATAGTTTATCACGCCGAATCCCGCAACATCAGCCGACGGTTTCGGGCGGATGATAATTTTCCCGTCGCTGCCAACTTTCAGATCCACATCATCGGCGCTGGTTACCGCCAGAGCGATACCATAACTCCACCGCTCCAGAGAAGTGTTGTCAAATACCGCTTTGGCAAGCACGGTTGGAGATGAAAGATCTTCTTTCACTATTATGGATAAGTCGCTAAATTTTTGATATACTTTTGGAACTTTGAATTGCCGAACATCGACCCATGTCGCCTGGCCGGCCAGTCCGGGGAGCGCCTGCGCACGGGTAAACGGTCCAAACAGTCCGAGAAAACCCGGAAGATTTTCAAGAAATGGAGAACTCTTAGCGGTTGCCATCAGCGAAATAAAGGATGGGGCCTGTGGTGAGCGGGATATAAAAATATAATAAAGGTTATCCTCCTTCAAACCATAAAGACGGGTGTTGAAAAAATCCATATTTTCATGGATGATACCCATTGGCGCGAACTCATCCATAAAATGGGCAACGACAATGTAATAATTTTTTGGATCAAGCTTAAACCCGGAGCCCTCGATGACCTTCTTCAGGTTAGAAACCGCGCTGTCCACCTGATTCTCCAGAAACCAGCGGTAGGCTTTGCCGTAAAATTCTTCGCTGTCATCAAAAACAAACGGGGCGTCCGGAATTTGCTTTGGAACCAGGATGGTTCTCTCCTGGGCATAAGTTGATGTGAACAGGAAAATTGTACAAATAATGAAGTTAAGACAGATATGACGCATGATATCCCCCTTATTTACATGCGGTGAATCTTAAATCACAAAAATTATTTATTGTTTCTCCATAAATAATGTCTGAGTCGGGTAAGCAAACTCAATTTTATTCTCATCGAATTTGCGGATGATCTCAAGATTTATCCCCTGTTGCGTATCCATATAAACGTTGTAATCAGGACTTTCCATCCAATAAACTATTTCAAAATTAAGAGATGAATCGCCAAAGTCTTTAAAATGCGCTCGGTCAAACCTGGCCAAATTCTGTTTTGTGATAATATCTTTAATCATCTCAGGAATAGCCTTTAATTGGTTGGCGGATGTCTGATAGATGACACCGAGAGAGAATACGACCCGGCGCTCGGACATTCTTTTATAGTTGCGGATCCTGCTGTTTAGTAAATCACTGTTTGAAAATACAAGCTGTTCTCCGGAAAGGCTTCGAATACGGGTCGTTTTTAAACCGATGTGTTCGATAGTCCCCATGTAACTGTCAATAATGATAAAGTCTCCGAGAACAAACGGCTTGTCGAGAATGATCGAAAGTGACGCGAACAAATCACCAAGAACATTCTGTACCGCGAGCGCGACCGCGATACCGCCGACACCAAGACCCGCCACAAGCGCGGTGACATTAATGCCGAGGTTATCAAGAGCAAGAAGGCTGATAACGGACCAGAGTATAAGCCGGCTGACAAATCCAAGGGCAGAAAATGTTGTCGCGCTGGCAGCGTCTTCTTCCATTTTCTGATTCTGGTAGCGTTTTAGCCAGTAGGTGATAATTTCGCTTCCCCAAATCGCGCCCTGAAACAACAGCGAAATAATGAGCAGCTTAATCATGATTTCCCTCGCTGTTCCCGGAAGCGAGAGATAGAGGGAACCGGTATATATAGAAATATAAATCAAAAACCAAAGTTTGATTTTATCGATTAATCCGGCAATCATATCATCAATATCAGTTTTTGTTCTTTTTGCCAGGGATAAAATACGCCGGTGCAGCAGGCTTTTTACAATACGCAGACCGATCAGAACTAAAATCGCAATAATAATTACCGTTATCCATGATTTGAATGTGTTGTTATAAAAAACCTGATCAAAAAACATGAACTCACTCCTTTGTTTTATACAACCGGGAAAAATTGAAGAGTTGAAATGAATTAAAATTGTCAGAAAGTGATCTGTTTCTAGTGAAACTACACCTCATATTATGTAACTAAATGAATTCAAAGTCAATACTTTAGATTTATTCATACCGGACAGAATAATCATTGTTATCCTTTTTCTCTTTTGGCAAATGTCCACTCAATTTCAGCGGTGATCATTCCGAGTACAATAAGCAAACCTCCAAGCCAGCCCGTTAAGGATAATACTTCACCAGCGATCAGAAAAGCAAACAATGACGCAAAAACCGGTTCCATGGAAAAAACAAGCGCGGTGCGCGTGGCGGTAGTGAATCGCTGCATGGCGGTCTGCATCAAAAATGTATAAACCGTGCCGAAAAGCGCCAGGTAAAGCAGAATGAAAAGATACATGTTGGTCGGAATAAATCCGGGACTCTCCGAAAATGGTAAAATGGAAAGACTCAATACGGAAACCGTGCTCAGCTGAACAGCGGTCAGAACATAGATGTTATGCAAACGGGCATATTTCCCGGTCAGGATTACATGAAATGTCACCGAGACCGAACACACCAGAACCAGATAATCACCATAGTTCCATTGTAACGGATTCCCCCCGGAGAGGAGCAAAAGTCCTATCGTTGCCAAGACGACACCGGCAAGAGAATTCATTCGCGGATGCGCACCAAAAAACAGGATACCAAAAACGGGAACAAAGACGACCGAAAGCCCGGTGATGAATCCGGCGTTTGACGCGCTTGTGAACTGAATACCCCACATCTGAAACAGGTAGGAAATGAACAGGAAAGCACCGAGAATCGCGCCATGTACAACTGTCGCACGGTCAAGAAGTTTCCGATGGGGTATGGCGATTAATGTCATAAAAAACGCGGCAAGAGAAAGACGAATCGCCAGAAATGTCTGAAGGGGAACAGACTCGAGGGTTAATTTGGAAATAATAAAGGTCGTTCCCCAAAAAACAGTAACGGACAATAGCAAAAGATCGGCTTTTGTTTTTGATATCTGTTGAGTCATAAAGCTGGTGTCTCCGCTATGCCGTTTTATAGTAAAAATGAATTTTAGAAGGTTGATTCAATGTGCTTATCTGTCATCATCATGATCGTGATCTTCATCATGATTTTCTTTATTCATTTCAGTTGAAACGGATCCGGTATTTGTTGTCATGCCGGTCCAGGACTTGATGAGCGTCAGATCAGATTCGCTGAGTTTTGCGTCGCTGTGGATTAATGTATATTGCCAGAGCGGCATTTTGCCCTCAGAAACTTCTTCCCAGATCTCTTTTATTTTTTCATTACTTTTTTCAGAATTAAAACGATTCCAGGTGGAGAAATTAAGCTCTTTTCTCGCCTCTTTTACATCGTATGCCACAAGCCACGATGCCGGCGCCACATAACTGTACCAGGGCCAATTGACTTCGTTGGAGTGGCAGTCATAGCAGGCGCGCTTCAGAACAGACTTGACTTCATCGGGCGCCGGTACTTCCGTTTCCACGGGCGGATTGGAACGGGAAACGGGAATAAGCTGGATGCCGGCAAAAAAAAGGATAATAACAATAAGTGCTGTTTGTTTAATGCTTTTCATGGCCAATGACCTCCCAATATTTTATGTTTAGTGTAATTTTGTCAATGCCTGATCAAAATCATTTATAATATCATCAACATCCTCAATACCGATCGAAACCCTTATAAGACTGTCTGAAATACCCAGTTTTTTTCTGTCAGCCGCGGAAAGCCCTGAGTGTGAGGTTGATGCCGGCCGCGTGAGCAGGGTTTCTACACCGCCAAGGCTGGGCGCGATGATCGGAAGTGTAGTGTTTTGTATAAATTTTTTCGCTGCATCCACACCGCCTTTTGGTTCAAAGCTGAGCATGCCGGAAAATCCGTCAAACAGCTTTACCGCTCTTGAATATCCGTCATTGCTTTCGAGTCCGGGATAATTCACGTTTTTCACACAGGGATGATTTTCAAGAAATTTCGCCGCTTTCAAACCGCTTTCATTGTGCTGCTTCATTCTCAGAACAAGTGTTTTTAAACCCCTGTGCAGCAAAAAACAGGCATGAGGATCGAGCGCGCCTCCGAGCAGTTTGAGTTTCAGGGCGGCTTTTTCCACCAAATCAGATTTTCCTATGACCGCGCCGGCCACGATATCAGAGTGACCGTTTAGGTACTTTGTGCCGCTGTGCAGGGATAGGTCAAATCCCCATTCCGGCGGTCTGAAATTAACAGGGCTGGCAAAAGTGTTGTCAATCATCGAAATAAGACCGTTTGATTTTGAAAATTCAACGACAGCCTCAAGATCAGCAACCTGGAGAAGCGGATTGGTCATGCTCTCTGAATAGAAAACTTTGGTGTTGGGTTTTATTTTGCTGATCCAGGTGTCCGGACGGCGCGCGTCAATAAAATCGTACTGAATGCCGTATTCCGGCAGTATTTCAGTAATAAAGGTACGTGTTCCCCCATAAAGGCAATCCTGAGCGAGAAGATGATCCCCGGAGTGAAGGGAGCTAAGCAGCGCGGCGGAAATAGCCGCCATCCCGCTTCCGGCAACCAGAGCGGATTCAGCGTTTTCCAAAGCCGCCAGCTTCAGACCAAGCGCGATATGATTCGGTGTGTTATTCAGCCGGATATATTTAAGGTTTTCCTGATCGCTTTCACCGCTATACTCATACATGGCGGTTTGAAATATCGGCATACTCACCGCGCCGTTGATCAATGGATCGGGTTCACCGGCATGTATGACTTTTGTGGCGAGTTTATCTGATTTATTTTTCATTAACCCCCCTAAATAAAAATTTACAATCCTACAATCAGAGTATCTAACGATAAAATTATGAAAAAAGACACAATCCGGGCAATCAATTTTTAATATTTGATTAAATCCCAATATAAGCGATTCATCACTCTTAAGGATGAAATATTTTCCGGCTGTGGCCGATTTTCAAATCAGGCTAAATATATGATCAGGATACAGAGTAAACAATTTTCATGGGAATGCCATTCGCGTCATTTTCGGGATGTTCCGGAATACTGCGGCGTTTCTCCGGCGGAGAAGCGGCGGAAACGGCGAGAATCAGCGCGTCGAGAATATCATCTTTCGCGACGTCACTTCTTCTAAAACGGCTCAACGCGGTATTATAAATTTCCGTAAACGAAGGGTGGACGTTGTTTAGGATTTGTAGCCGTTCATTAATTCCGGGAATTGTCTTTTTGCTGTTTTTTAACGGTTCTTTGTTAAGTGATTGAAAACAGATTTCCGGATGGGATTCATGCATTTTCCTCCGCGCGTCCCCTTTCGAGGATAATAGGAGATCAGCTTGCCGGATTTTTGGAATGATATTCCATGTCTGGACGGATAGTTTTTTACCCAGGGTTTTCAGGTTGATCATTGATGCATCTTTGTAATTCGAAGTATAAACCGCTTCGCGGCATGGAGCGGGAAAGATACTTGAAGGGCGGGATTTCAATATTTTCCGGGCAAGGATATCGCATTCTCTCGCGTGAGAGAACGGCAATCCAATGGGAATATCGATCAATATAACAGAAGAATCCCGAAACTCATCCCAGAGTGAGGTGAGTTCCGGGAATAACTTTAATTCAGTATTGAATCCTGTATCGATACCGGCGGCGATCCATCCGGCGCGGCACCCGTCGACTCCAACGAATCGCATCTCTTCTTAATCCTGTAAATGGCGTTCATAATACCAGTCTTCCAGCTGCAGATAGCCTCTCAATGTTCCCGCGGTCATGATGCGCATGGGCTCCGGCGGCCACGGGATGACACGCGGATTAACAAAGGGGCTTTCGGTCAGATCTGTCTGTCGCTCCAAGAGCATATCACACATTGTCTTTGCGTTAAGATGACTCATTGATACACCGTGCCCGATACAACCAATGGAATAAACCGCGTTCTTGTTTTGAATATATCCCATAGCGGGGGTGAGTGTGACAGTCACCGAAAAAGGACCGCCCCAGCGATGCGTGATTTTTGCGTCTGCAAGCGAGGGAAACAGAAACCGGAGATGCTCTTCAAGATGATTCCATGCCGGCTTACTCTCGTCACCGTGAAGATCGTTCGCATAAGTCAATCCAACCGGTCCGCCGCCGATCACAACGCGATTATCCGGTGTAAGCCTGTAGTAATGAATCAGATTGCGGGCATCCTCCACACCCTCCAGGCCTTGCCAGCCGATCGGTTTCAGTTGTTCCGGAGACAGTGGCTCGGTGGCGATCATGTAAGTAAAAGCCGGTATTTGCTTTCTTTTTAGTTGGGGAAACAGGTGCGAATAGGCGTTTGTAGCGAAAACAAGTTTTTCAGCGGTCACTGCGCCCCGGGGCGTTTTTAGCCTGAATTTGTTCTTTGAGCTGATTTCGATGACGGGGGTGTTCTCATATATCCTGACACCATGCCGCTTTGCCAGATCTTTTTCCTGCCGTACCAGTTTGGCGGGATTGACAAGAAGCAGCCTCGGTTCCAGCATGGCTCCGAGATACCTTTCCGAATTGACTCTGGATCGGATCTCATCGGATTCAATCCAATATATATCATTGAAACCGAGAGAATTCATAAGATCAACATCGTGTTTTATCCTGTTGACGTATCCTTCGGTCGTTGCGGCGCGCAGAAAACCGGGTCTGATCTTATCGCACTCCAGTTTTTCGCGGTTTATCAGATCATCGAGATGATCTACCGCCCGCATCATGTAATGGTGGGCTTCGCGAACATATTCTTTTCCCCTGAGCATGGTGGTAACGCCAAAACCGAGACCCACAACGGTCATGGCAAAAGAACCGTTCCTGCCGCTGGCGCCGTAACCGATCGTTTTTGATTCAATCAGCGCGACACTCATCCCTGAATCAGCCTGTTTTAATTCATGTGCTGTCGCGACACCTGTAAAACCACCGCCGATTACCGCGACGTCAACAGTGATGTCTTCACTAAGAGGCGGTTCCGGCGAATAGTCTCCATAGGTATCCAGCCAAAGAGAAAGCGGGGAATCCGGAAAAAGATTCATGAAATCCTCCTGATTTACGGACCTTCAATATGTATTTAAGAAATAAATAAATAAAACAAGGTTAAATCAATCTAATTTCTTGCACTTTTCATGCATCGCTCATCCGGGTGACAGAACGGTTTTCAATATAAATATCATTTACACTATAGTTTAAATCCGGGCCCGATAATTACAATATGAATCAGCAGTATTATTATGGACGCGATGATCCAGAACCAATTTTGATGAATCTCTATTGGCTTCACGGGTTGTTTTATGAACCGATTTGTCTTAAAAAGCTGAGTCATCCAGGCTAAGGCCGATGTTCCGCCAAAAGATGACGCCGCGGAGGTGATGACAAATAACATTGAAATCGGGTTTAAAAACGCGCCGATGGTAGATGCCGCGCTTCCGGAAAGATATGGAATGACGCTCAATATAGAAGCCCGTTTCAAGCGGCTTGCATCATCCCCGCCGATCAATAAATTCAGTTCAGTGAGAGAAATCCATATGGATATCATGTATAAAACAGCGCCGGTGATGATTAATATTATTCTCCAAAACCAGAAGAACTCAGCGCCTTCAATCACATGAATCCAGTCCCCGAAACCGATGATGCCGGAAAACAGGGGATAACCTGTGGCGGT
>JBFXGD010000134.1:0-9964 GCA_050178385.1 Calditrichaceae bacterium | reverse complement strand
GATATAAAAAAGATTTTTATTTGCAAGCGAAAAAAAAATTAACTTTTACATTCGGGATGAATTGTATCGGATCAAATTATAGCGATATTTTTGCATCATAAAAATCGTACTTTATTCTAGTACAATAAAGCTCATCTGATGATTTTCTTTTAAATCAATATCCTGACGCAAACTTAAAACTATTTGACTATAATTTCTTAGGTTTCTGCATACGGAGAATTGATTGAATCACATCGTCAAACAGTTGAAGAGAACTTGAACAATCTCGCTTCTGTAGCGGCTCGCAATTGGGAATCAAACACGCTAAATTCAGACTCAAATGTCAGAATCGCCCATATTATACTCATCTTTTCAATAGTATTCTAAAACACTCCGGATTGAATTCAATCTATACAAGAGATAATACATGATATACTTAGCAGGGCATTAGACAATGTAAATCGAATATCTAAAATTCTTTCATAAACATCAGATTGAATCTTAAAAATAAAACCCCCGGCCGATATGCCGGGGGAATGGTGGTCATAAAATATATACTGTCCGGATTAGTGCAGCGCGGGTCCTACCGTTGTACTGCTGTAGTACTTGCCAATTTCATGTTTGATACCCAGCGTGATGAGGAGATTACCGTTTTTCATTCCTTCCACCTGGGCCATTGCCGTCCCCAGACTGATAATCCAGTCAGGTGCATTCCGGAAAGGCCGAACATCAATATCCATACCATAATCCAGATAGCTGTAGTCTGATGTATAGGTTTCAGAATATAGTTTATCGGGATTAAACGGTTCAGGGACATCCATTATGGTTTGTGCTATATTCACTGTGTAGCGGATAAAGGGAACCAGTGCAATATGGGATCCGATAGGAAAATCAGCAGCCGAGCCCAAAGAAAAACTCGTTATAAGGTTTATGGCTTCAATATCCTGTGAATGCCCGAATGCCTGATATAATGGCCCCATATTCAGATTAAAATAGTTTATAGAGCTGCCAAAAAATACCGCCCACGTGGGCTTGAGGGCAATTATTTCTCCGGCAATATCTCTTTTCTCGCCATTAATCAGATCCAAAACCGCGGTATATCCCAAATTAAATGAATTGGTATTAATGTCCTCATCATAAATTTCTGAGGCGCCCGCCGGCATGGTGATTCTCATATAAGAAAAGGTAATAATACCTCCGTTCTGAGCTCCCAGAATTTTACTAGGAGATGAAAACGCATAATTTGCGTTAAATCCATACGCGACCGGGCTGTCACCGGACCCTGTCTGACCCTCCAGTTCACCCATCTTGTAATAGATACCTGTGATTGAGAACTGTTTTACTCCTGGAAAAAATTTGATACATGATACCGGCGGCGGGGTAATCTTAAAATCCGTAGTGTTATCATCCGCGTGAACAGCCATGAAACCGATCGATAAAAACAGAAGAGAATACAAAATGGTCCTTTTCATACATCCTCCATGAAATTAAATCAGAAGTGTCTTCTTTGAGACACCAACATTAAATATTAGTCGGGTTAAATGTCATGGCAAATTTTTTCACAATCTGGTTTACCGCTTTGCGCGTGGCCATACCGATGGTCGTCTCATCAAATCCCGCGGTTCCAAATTCGAATGTCAGAGCAATACCCGAAGTGCTTGTTCTGCTTTTACCGATTCCCGGTGAAGCCATCATAATTCTTCCGGTCTCCACATCCACCATACGCGCGTCTATCACAACCCGTGTGGTTATGGTTTTTTGTCCCCCGACTCCCACGAATGCCCCGGTTTTTCGAATACCGAATTCACTGACTTCTCCGATGACAACACCCTTAGCTCCAAGCATCTTACCCACTTTGGCTGCTGTAGCTGCATCCATCACACCGCTTAACCCGAGCGCCTGTTCTTCCAGCAGCTTTTGTATTGCTTCAGGATTGCGCTCCACCACGGTAAACCGATCGGAATTTACCAATGCGGTTACCAGCATGTTTGCGACTCCCCGGCCGATTCTCGGGTCATCAAATTCGGTTTGGTTTTGCAGATCGAGGACCGCGATGGATAGTTTTTCACCTGAATACGGCGGCAGGTCCAGGACGAGATCAGTTTCATCTTCAATTTCCGAAGGAGGGGGTACAGTTGCACAACCAGTCAAAAAAACAAATAGACCCAGAATTAAAATCACACCATGACGCATGAAATACCTCCCTAAAGATTGTTTAAGCTACAATAATCGACATAATTATTTCTAAGATTAAGGTGATGTAATAAAATTATCCAGTAGTCATTTTTTGCATTGCAGACTAACTAATAAGGCCATTTTAATGCTCAACAGAGTTTCCATCTGAAGCTCATGATGTATTTTAAATTTTGTAACCAAAAAATATTGTAGAATCCATAGTATGTACGCATTGGAATGACCAAAGGATAGGAATGTAGATTCCTTCTGTGATGAGATTATCTGTTGAAAAGTTGGTAAAAGGCAGAAAAACTGAGCGGCAGATTTTTCCTACAGTTTTTTGTTGCTGTAGGGCGCCCGGCAAGATGCATTGATTTTATAATTGGATTTTTATACTGATTTGCAGCTTTAATCATACAATCCTGGAAATATAGAGAAATGCCATTGATGATATTTGCATTTTTTCCTGCTTATTGATCAACGGGAATTGAACCGTTGCTTACGCTGGATTGATTGAATCGCATCATCAAGCTGTTGAAGAAAACGTGACCGGTCACGCTTCTGCATCGGTGGCGGGCCTCCGGTTATCTCTCCCGCGCCGCGAAGTTCCGAAAGAAGGTTGCGGGTCGCTACCGCTTCACCGATATTACTATCTGAGAAGGGCTTTCCTGTTGAACCGATAACGCGCGCGCCTTGTTTCAGGCAGCGGCTCGCGAGCGGAATATCAGCCGTGACTACAATGTCGTCAGGATTTACGTGTTCGGCGATCCAATCATCCGCAGCATCGAGTCCGTCACCAACCAGTTCGAGCGCCAGCCACGGTTCATTCGGAACACGCATCCATGTGTTTGTTACCAGTGTAACTTTTAAGTCATACCGTTTGGCAACCCGATAGACTTCCTGTTTGACCGGACACGCGTCGGCGTCAACAAATATATGCAACAAGCGAAATACTCCTTTAACCAGATCCGAACCGTATGCAATGTGACAGACTGCAATAAAACCATTTCCAACAAAAGCCGCACCCGACCTCCAAAACCGGGTCGGGATATGCCTTTTGTCAAATCAAAGTAGTTGGTTCGTCCTGTATGTAATTCTTTGTTTTTATTATGATTCGAGAATAGCAGTCATCGTAATTTCGGCATTCAATACCCGTGATACGGGGCAACCGGATTTAGCATTTTTTGCCGCTGTTTCAAACTTTTCCTGATCTGCTCCGGGAATCTTTCCTTTAACTTCCAGATGTATTTGTGTAATAGTAAAACCGGCATCCGTTTTTTCGAGTTTTACGGCAGCTTGTGTGTTAATGCTTTCCGGAGTAAAACCCATATTTTCCAACTGACCCGATAGAGCCATCGAAAAACAGCCTGCATGAGCCGCCCCGATCAACTCTTCCGGATTTGTGCCGATTCCATTCTCAAATCGTGTACTAAATGAATACTGAGTCCCGGAAAGTACACCACTGTCTGTCGAAAGGGCTCCCTGTCCACCCCTTAAACCACCCTTCCAAACCGCTGATGCTTTACGTTTCATTTCTTACTCCTTATCATTTGATGTGTAATGCCATTTGTTTTTTTATGTTTTCCTATTTAATACTTTCTGACTTGTTTTGGTTAATAGTCATCAAAGTTTTTAGCTGAAATTCATGGCGTATCGGATGCATCACCGCGTGCTCCAGCATGGCATCAATACAATATTCAACACCCCATCGGGAGATATAAGCCGGTGAATAAAACTTTTCCTCTGCAATTTCAGACAGAGGCACGCGCCATTTTTCAAGAAGATGTGCCAAATATTCGTTTGCTTCACTTTCAATTAAATCTGTTTCAGGCGCCGCTTTGATATCCGGGTCTGGCAGATTTAATTTATCGCACATCCAAACCATATATCCTCTTGCTGATCTGAAAATATGCTTGAGCAATGTATCCAGTGATTGATAATCTTCATCATCAGTTTCCGGCAGAGCCAAACCGATTCGCTTAGCCTCCCTCCAGGTTTGAAGGAGTGATTTTAAATATTGCTCATGCATTAAGACCATTGAACGCGCGCCATTATATTTATATTTTTTTATATAGTTTGAATTCAGTTTTGCGCTCCTGTCATTAGACCAAACCGGCTTGATTAACATCATCCAGCTGGGGTGAAACAATCCATAGTGGGTGTCCATTTTAATTATTGTCCAAACTATCCTTTGTGCATTATTATTTCACATTTGAGATAATTCATACAATTTATGAACAGTTTTCCAGTTTCGGGTTGTTGCCGCGACACCAAGCTTTTTCTCGAGAAAGGCATTCGACAGTTTTGTCTTCCCATAGCCATTGGGGCTGTACAGATACACCTCATTCCCGTTAACAACTAATTTTTCTGAAGCATCCGCAAAGTTTTGAATTTCGGAAACTCTTTTTTCGGATGGTTCTGATGATAAAAAAGTCACTGATAATATTGTACCTTCAACTACCGGATCAACGAGGCCAAACGGACAGTTTCTGATAATATTTTCAATCTCACCAACTGTGCGAATCTCGATAGGAACATGAAATTTATATCTTTGCTCTATCGCTTTTTCAATCTCCTTTTTCAAGCCGGTTCTGTCCGGCGATTCCGCATCGAAAATGATATTGCCGCTCTGGATGTATGTGATGACATTTTTTAAACCCAGCGACTCATACTTAGCTCTTAGATCGGCCATTTTAATTTTCTTATGGCCACTGACGTTTATGCCGCGAAGCAGAGAAATATATCGCATTTTAATCATCCATTAGGAAAATAAAACAACAAAAAATTATCAAACACAACTGACCGGTATCTCTTACAAAAACAATTTTCCGGCGACTTTCAATCTCATAGTTAACTTTATTTCGCGCGGAGATGGAGGCGCTTACCATGAAACCTGATCTGTTATTTCTGACAATATATAATTATACAATTGAAAAAGGAGAATAAAAAAATTTAAAAATAAGAATTATAATCAATACAAAACGCCAAAACTCTTTAAAAAACATAAACCCGGAATAAATACGGAATGATGTCTCCGTTTTTATACCGGGATTCGTTTACAAAATTTTTTCGAACTATGGTTATGATTCAACAAACATTCTGAATACTTCTCGTCACAATCGCCATGTCAAGAATGTCGCCCTTACGTCATATTTATCGTATGCTATATCTTCACCAAACGGATATGTTTCAGATGTGCCGTATTTACTTCACCGTTCATATTTTCATCCGTTTTATCATAAAACAGGGTGATCGTGTGTTTTCCTTTGCCCAGTTCGCGGAGGATGCTGTTGCTGTACCCCCAGTCGTCCCATTTTTCCGTCCCGCGCTGCGCCATCACCATTTTACCCGAAACGATACCATCGATTGATAATGTACGGATCGCGCATTGATTGTTTGTGTTGATTGGCCCGTTGCCGTTGGCGTAAAAACAATCTATGCTGTATGTGCCAGGTTCATTAATCTGAACACTTAATTCAGTGCTGAGATTTTTTGTTTTACTCAGTTCAAGATATTCATTTCCACCGGCCTGCTGATTTTTCATCGGGTAAGCAAACAGTGTATTTTCTTCCATATTCACCGTCACAGGTTCACTTAAAAATGATTCATAACCATTGGAATCGACTGCTTTCACCTGGTATTCGTTACACTCATTCGAATCCGGAAGTCTGAATAATGTATCAGTTGTTATTGTCTCCTGCCTGCCGTTTATTAAAATAATGTATTCCGCCTCCGGACTTACCGGCTGCCATGTGAGTAAATTCTGATCAATTTTCGCCACAGGAGTCTGCGGAGCCGTATGATTTTCAACCAGATTGATCTTTGTACCATCAGCCAATTGTCCGTTCATAATGATGGCGACAGTATGTTGTCCTTCCAAGCTGCCGGAAATCGCGGCTTGTTCTAATTTTTCACCATCCAGCCGGATCTCTTTGATTTCATCCCCAAAGCCGCTAATTGCAATATTGAGACTGGCGCTACGGTACGGGAAATTTTGCAACTCTTTTAATCCGGTATATGATTCGGGAATAAACGGATTGAATCGTAAAGAATCCGGAGTGAAGCGCATTCCGAAAAACACCCGGTAAGTCATAGCCAGATTACCCGCTACACTCCATAATTGCCGGTCCGAGTTAATCTCTGTTCCCAAATAATCGCCGGATTGTGCGACCATGTTTTCCTTATTGGTCAGAAACAATGCCGCGCTGCGGTAAACCGAGGCCAGGCCGTGTTCGACCGCTTTGACATTCTTCGCTTCTGCCGCCGCCCAGGTCCAGTATGCCGAAACAAAAGGCCAGATGCCATCGTTGTGATATGGCGGAATATCGGAAATTTGAGGAAATATACAGGTAGGCCCGAATTCAGTCAACGGCATATTCGTCATAATCATACTCTGCTGTTCTTTATCAGAAATCTCAAATATTATGCTTAATGCTTCACCGAGCGTTTCGGATTTTGGGGACACCGTCAAATGTGTTCTGCCATATAAATATTGTCCGTAATACCCCTTTTCCGGAATCCATAACCATTTATTTATTGAATTTTTCAACATCCCGGCCCGGCTGCGATAATCAGTCCCGTTTTCACCCAATGCCTCAGCCATCTGAGCCAGAATAAGATATGTTTGATAATGGACGGCATTAGTTCCCAGACACTGTGATTTATAGATGTCTTTTGGATCCATCCACAAAGGATAAGTCTGTTCCCTCCAGTCCAGAAAAGACGATTCCCCAAAGAACAAACCGGTGGATGGGTTGAATGCCGCGGCAAGATCATCATTGGCAGAATTCCTGATTACACCAAACGTGTATTTCAACCAATCCAGATCTCCGGTGACCTTGTAGATTTCCCATGCCGCCAACGCCCATGTCATCCTATCGGTGGACACCGGCCAGGAACCGCCTGTTCCCGTATCCTGAATAATCCTGTCGTTCTTAACCTTTTTTATCAAACTTTTTTTAGCGGCATCGGGCCTGATCGCGGCCAGCGAGAGCAGAATACTGTAGCTGATATCGCGCGTCCATACACCCGGCCATTTTTGACCCGCCATAAAAGCGCCGTCATCGCGAATATCAAGCAATAATTCTTCCAGAGATAAGTTGTACAACGCATCCATCATCAGAATACCTGATTTATATTGAGGCAGCGATGATATATCCGTACTTAATTTCCATTCACCCTCATTGCCATTATCAACCTGGGTTGGGCTAAATTTGAGTGTTATTTCAAAGATACCGTCGCCATCTTCATCATTTAACCGAAATTCATCTTTTGAATTTAAGGAAGCAAATTCCCAGGTCAGGGGTAACTGAGCGCCGGCGATATAAACTCCGTTGAAATGTTCTCTTGTGATTCGTTCACCCGTTTTGGTAATATAAAATCCATTTGTCTCGAATGCTTTTAACACATTATTCATGTCGCATCTGATTGTGATCGCTACAGCGTTGTTTAAATCAGGGCTACCGGTTACTTTTGAGTGAATCACCTGCTCCGGATCATTTTCCCCAAATATGTAGATTTCTGATGTCATCTCGGGATTTTTATCATCCAGAATAATCCGGTGATCTTCTCCCGGAAAACGCTCGTTATCTCCGCCGTTAAGACTGAACTTGAAGAATAGTTCTCTTTTTGTGTGCGGTTTATAATCACTCTGATACGTGGATATGATATTGTTTGGGTTTATCGCCAGGGCGTGGTATTGCCCCTGAACTACCTTGCTTTGAGTGATCTCAAATTTACCTGACTCGTAGATTTTTGACTGCATACATGAACTGCTAATAATTAATATCATTATAAATAGACTGGATCGTCTCACTCCCACCTCGTTTCAGTAATTTTTATTTTAAATAGAGCAGTTTGTGAAAAAGAACGTTTCCGTTAGTTGTTTTAAGAACGGCAAAATAAACCGCGCTTGCCAAACCGCTTTCCGGTTTCCATAAAATGGAATGCTTACCTGGCGTAAATTTTTGATCCGCTAATGTTGTAATCTTTTGACCGGCAATATTAAAAACGGATAGCTCTAAATGCATTGCTTCATTCAACTCAAAATCAATCCGTGTCTCAGGGTTAAATGGATTAGGATAATTGCCCAGCATCCTGATTTGCCGCGGATAGATTGTATCATCATATTTAAATCCCGTACTTACATCATATTCAGCCACAATCATATCCCAATACTTCAAATGCGGTATTTCAAAATAGACTGTATCATTATTTTGATTAAAAAATAATTTTTCGGGATAACCGCCATTAAAATCGGGAGTGGCCAGCCACAGGGAATTAACTTTTTCCTGAGTCGTAAACCAAACAGGTATATTCGAGATCGTATCCGGTTCGGGCTGGTCGCCTGAATCATCCCGCCAGTTGAGTGAAATTGCGTCCTTAAAATTAATCAAATGAAAAATCTGCAAATCACCTTTCAGTTTTGAAAAATTCCAGACACTCCCTTTTTGCGCGTAATATTTGATTGAAATCTCGTTCCGGGAATTGAGATACACCTGATTAAAATCGCCTCCGTCACGCAGCAGGTTCTGATACGCCACCAGAAAATCATAGTAATGTATCAGTTGATTTTTCAGATCATCTGATACCTGCAGATTATTATTGGGAAAGTATTCATTAGCCAGCATATGTTCGCCCAGTTCAAGATGCGACCCGCCCGCCGCGAATATCACAGCGTCCGAGAGTAAAACCCCCGGAGCGTTAAAATATCCGCCATGAGAAGAAAGTGAGCGGTTCACGTAGGCTGCCAGCACTGTCGCCAGCTTATTTTCAGAATAGGAGGCATTATCCAGAATTATATAGACAAGATCCGAATAGTTTTCATAAGGCCACCAGACTTCCGTGTACAGAAAATCCACCCGACTCTTCGCGATATCCTGCTGTCCGTATTGGCTGACAGCGTTCATCACCAGCGGAACATCCAATGCATCCCTTGTTTGTTCGATAAAAGATAAAAAAGTTTGCTTTAGATCCACCTGTTGGCCGCTATAGTTATAACGGGTTCCTCTGTCTCCCAATTGATCGATATGCCAGCCGTCGAATGGTAACGTTTCAAAAACATCGGACATCTTATCAAAAATATAATTTTTCCAGGCGGGATTGGATGGATCAATTAAATAGATATCGCTGGCCCAGGTATCCGGCAGATCATGAAAATCAGGGTCAGAATGAAAAGTATCCTTAAAAAGCCGCCATTCATCCTGTACACCATCATTCTGCGCGTCTTCATAGGCGCCATAAAGTAAATTATAAGCCATGGCTTTCATACCATGTTCGTGACCGGTGTCGATATACCTTTTGATTGTCGCGAAATAATTTGTCCTGTTGGCAATGTCTGGCCAGGTATATGCAGGATTATCGGGTGTTCCCTTTAACGGCAGATGATGCTTGTAATGCCAGTCATAATACTGGATTCCGTTTATATGATAGCGGTTTAACTCTTCGATGGTCCCATCAACACTCGCCTGATCTAAATATGGATACCAGGACAGAAAACCATAACGCGGAAAACGGCTCCAGTCTGAAGACACATCTACCGCAATAACGGTCCGGTCACTCAAATTTGTATCCTGCATGAGCGAAATGTCAACCAAATATCCGGTAAAATCCATATCCGGCGCCTTCCATGCCCAGCCAAAATCACCCGCGATGACCTGAGAATATGAAACACTGTCAACAGCTCTGTTAAGATGGAAATATTCGATTTTTAGTATTGAATTATCAGGAGCTTCATTTATTCCAAGATTAAAATTCACCGTATCGCCCGGTGAATATATGGCCCGGTCCGTGTGGATTTCACCTAAATTAT
>JBFXGD010000133.1:0-10027 GCA_050178385.1 Calditrichaceae bacterium | reverse complement strand
TACAGCGTTTTGATAAATAATACCGCGACTACGCCTCCGAGAAGACCCATCAGAAGATAGAGCGGATATTCTGACACGCTGTTCAGAGAATATGACGGGATTGAAAATACGGGACTTGAATCAATAAACTGTCTGGAAATTGCTGTCGCTATCACCGAGGATATCACGATTGGGGTGAAGGCCATCAGACTGAAATCAGCAAGAATAATTTCGACCGTAAATACCACACCAGCGATAGGGGCATTAAATACCGCCGCTAATCCGGCCGCGGCTCCGCACCCGACAAGGATCTTAAGTCTCTGTTGTGAAACATGAAAATATTGACCGATCGCTGAGCCGATCGCGGCGCCAATTTGAACAATCGGTCCTTCCTTTCCGGCCGAACCGCCCGATCCGATCGTTGTTCCGGAGTTGATTGAAGTGAGTATGGATACCCTTCTCCTGATCATGCCGCCTTTATTGGCCACTGATTCCATTACACCGGGAATTCCATGTCCCTTTACTTCCGGTGAGAAATAATATGTTAGCAGACCCACCGCGAGTCCGCCGATCGCAGGGAATAAAATTCTAAGATAATCAGATATCATATCCGGAAAAATACTGAAACCGGCCTGCTCAAAAAGAATATGATGCACTCCGTCCACGATGATATTGAGAAAGTACGCGCCGAATCCCGTTAAAATTCCGATCAGACTGGCAAGAAATAACAGGTAGAGGTCAGACGGAGCATCAATCTTGTACAGTGATCTGATAATTTTGATTTGCCAGACTCTGAATTTTCTGGTCAGGTTCATGATCTTACGCGCGTTCATCAATGGATAAACCTAAATTCAGGCATTATCTTGCCTCTTTTTAAGAAAGGATATAATGTCAGCAAACGGTACGTTAATTTGGTCGCCCTGATCCATTAATTTTACTGAAAATACCTGTTCCTGGAGCTCGTTTTCACCGAGAATCATCACATAACGGGCCTTTTGGCGGTTGGCTTCCCGCATTTGCGCCTTTAAACTTCGGCCCAGATAATCCTGTTCTGTCTTCCAGCCTGCGGAGCGGAATTTTTTTAGCCAGTAAAGCCCCTCTTTCTGAGCCTCCGCTCCAAGAGTCACCAGAAAAATATCGATCCGCTCTTCAGCGGACAATTTTAATTTTTGCTTATCCAATACCATTAATATCCGCTCGATTCCCGATGCGAAGCCCACTGCGGGCGCGGGAATTCCGCCCAGTTCGACAGACAGAAGATCATATCTGCCGCCTCCGCAAATTGCGTTTTGTGCGCCAAGATCATTACTGCTTATTTCAAAAACGGTGCGGGTGTAATAATCTAATCCGCGCACCAGAAAAGGATCCAGTTCGAACCCGATCCCGATGGCGGCTAAGCCCGATTTAAGGTTTTCGAAATGATCCCTGCAGTCATCACAGAGATGTTCTGAGAGTTTAGGGGCATTTTGATTTAATGCCGCGCAGGATTCATTTTTACAGTCAAGAATTCTCATGGGATTTTCTTCAAACCGTCTCTGACAGTCCTCGCAGTATTCGCTCAGCAGGGGACGCAGATAATTCTGCAGAGTTTTTCTGTATGGATCTCTGCAGGTTGGATCACCGACACTGTTAATTTTTAGTTTTAAATTTTTGATGCCCATGCGGTCATAAACCGTCCAAACGAGGTCGATCATTTCAACATCGGCAAACGGTTCAGCGGAGCCCAGCATTTCGGCGCCGAACTGATGGAACTGTCTTAGCCGTCCTGCCTGCGGGTTTTCCTGTCTGAACAGTGGCGCGATATAGTAAAATTTATTGAGCGGATTTATTGCGTATAATTTATTTTCCAGAAATGCCCGGATTATTGGCGCGGTCATCTCCGGCTTCAGAGTCAGCTGCTTTTTTCCACGGTCCAGGAAAGTGTACATTTCCTTTGATACAATATCCGTTAACTGGCCGATTCCCCTGGCAAAGAGTTCCGTCATTTCGAAGACCGGAGTCCTGAGTTCTTTGTAATTATAAGTTTGCATCACATCACGAATCACGTTCTCAATCGCGATCCACTCCGGAGATTCGTCCGGTAATATATCCTGTGTCCCTTTAATCCGTTTGAGCTGCTTCAAAATTCGGCCCTTTCTTTTATAAATAACCTTTAATTTACAAAATTATGGGAGGAAATAAAAACAAAGTTCACCGGAAATGATATGCTATTTTTTAAGAAGTGTGTAGTGAAGGGTATAGCTTTCAGCCTGCTGCAGGAATCGTTTGTCATTTATAGGTATATATCCGTCTTTTCGTATCTCAATGGTATGAAAACCGGGTTTTAGCTGAATACTCCGCGTCGGGGTGACATTCCAGGGATGTCCATCGATGGATAACTCAGCATTATCCGGATTACTCACAATATTTAGTCTTGGAACCATATTGCTTTTTTGGGTTTGTATTTCAACTCTGAATGTATCATTGGCTGTAACGGGAATTCGGGCGATAAAGATGCTGTTGTTGGCCGCATCATTGATTTCCAGATCGTGATAACCTACAAGCACCGGACCGAGTACCGGGGCCGAATCACCGGAATTGTTATACCGGCTCTTATCCAGACGTATTTCCACGTTATTTTGTACCCCCTCCAGCTTGATAAATCCCAGTTCATTCATATAAAACTGATAGTAGAACTGTGCTATCAGGTACAGAACCGCGGTGATAATAAAATAGCGCAGAGCGCTCCAGATTTTACTGTGAGACCTCGCGAGCATGGCGAATTTCACTGTGTCGTCAGTTGAAGGCGGTTCGTTCTTATTTAACTGGTTTAAAAATCGGCCGAGCAGTTCTTTTTTATGACTTCTTTTTTGCCAGGGAATAAATCTTTCGAGATCATGAATGAGTTCCGCCGACGATTTGTAGCGCTTTTTTCGGTTCGTCCTCAATGCCTTTTTTATTATCCGGCGCAGACGGTAAGGTACGGCAGGATTTATACGTTCCGGGGGCGTATATTTACTTCTGACGATTTTAGCCAGAATCTCTGTATTATTTTCACCATGAAAGGGTTTCACGCCCGTCAGCATTTCGTACAGCAGTATACCAAGAGAGTAAATGTCGCTCTGGGCGTTCAGCGGCTCCCCGTTAGCCTGTTCCGGAGACATATACGCCGGTGTGCCGACAATAAGCCCTGTCATTGTCAGACGGGTCGCGGTATCGTCCTTTGCCACACCGAAATCGATGAGCTTGATGCTGCCGTCGTAAGAGATAAGAATATTGCTTGGCTTTATGTCCCTGTGGATAATGTTTTGGGAGTGCGTATATTGAAGTCCTCTGGCGATCTCATAGCTGATAAGGGCGGCAACCTGCACCGGTAAAGGAGACATGTAATCGATAATTGTTCTTAGGTCCTCGCCGTCAACATGTTCCATGATCAGAAAATAGGATTTTCCGCTATTTATAAAGTCATAAATGGCGATAAGATTTTCATGATTGAAGGAGGCGCTCAGCAGGGCTTCTTTTTTGAAACGGGCAATTATTTCACGGTTGGGATCTTTTAATTTTTTGACGACCACGTTTCTTTTTAGCGCGGGTTGAATGGCTTTGTAAATTTCCGCCATCCCGCCCTCACCGATCTTACTCAGAATTTTATAGTTTCCAACAAGGTCATCTGTGCTTAAACGGCTCATTAAAGCAATTCGTAAGTATTATATAAATGATTATTCTATTTTAAGACCTTTGACAAAATCAACAGGAATAGAAACAAATATACCGTTACCGGATGTATCAAGGTTCCCGACTGTCTGTTCAATAGCCCGGATCATAGGCTGAACCTTGTTTTCAGGAACAACCGTGAGAATGGTTTTATTTCCCGGACGGCTGTCCTGAAGCAGGTTTCGAAATCCCGCGAAAATGGGGATATCATGGGCCAGTATCCTTCCCATCCCAACACTATCCAGAATGGTGGCGCCGGTAATTCCGAGTTCAAGAAATGCTTCCATCACTTCCACCAGTTCTTCTTCTTTGTTGAGAATAAATAGGACGAGTTTCAGGCCGGGTTCAGTCGATATCGAAGAAATAATTCTCCTCCTCTTTGATCAGCTCCATTGCCGCCTCGGCGGTTTTGCAGTCAAGCAGCTGATCACGTAATTCTTCATTGCTCATTAAACGGGATATCCGGCTGAGCAGTTTAATATGCAAACCGGGATTGTTTTCGGGGCCAACGAGCAGAAAAATAATCTTCACTTTCTTCTTGTCGATCGATTCGAAGTCAATACCCTTGCGAAAGATGCCCATGGCTACAGCGAAATTAGGGCATGAACTATGCTTGCAATGCGGGATGGCAATGCCGTTGCCAACACCGGTCGTCATAATTTTTTCACGTTCGAGTACTGCTTCGTAGGCTTTCTCAACATCATTGATCTGGGTGCCGACAAGCGTGATTAATTCTTTAATAGCTTCGTTTCTTGTTCCTGATTTGAGTGGAATCTGAATATATTTATCCAGTAAAATATCCGTTAAACGCATTGATCCTCCATAGACTTATTTTAATAAATTTAATTAATTATATAAAAGATACCAATAGTTTTATTAATTGTTTGACATAAAAAATGGATTTAGGTAAATTTTAAGCTATATCAGGGAGGTTATATGAATTTAAGCGAATATTTGCCGGCAAATCAAATTAAGGCAAATTTAGAAGGCGAGACAAAATTTCAGATTATTGAAGAACTACTGGATGTTCTGGTGAGCAGTAAAAAAATTGTAAATAAGGAAGCAGCCCTTCAGGATGTGCTTGCGAGAGAGGGTTATCTCAGCACAGGGCTCGAAAACGGTCTGGCCATTCCTCACGCGAAAACAGATGGAGTTGACAAGCTTGTTGTGGCGTTCGGTCTGAAAAAAAACGGGGTTGATTTTGAATCCTTAGACGGCAAGCCGGCCAATTTGATTTTTTTGGTTCTATCCCCCCGGGACACATCCGGGCCGCATATCCAGGCGTTGGCGAATATCTCCCGCACATTAAAAGAACGCGCGATTCGGGATGCTATCCTGAATGCCGAATCATCCGAAGAGATAGGCGATTTATTTAAAGCGGAATTTTAATCAATTTACCGTGTCTGGGACCATGAATGGATATAGAAAAGAAATTTAAACCTTACCTTCGATTGATCGATGATGAAATCGGTAAGATTCACGGTAATGAACGTGTCACCCAATTCTACGAACCGATCCGTTATGTACTGGGGCTTAAGAGCAAAAAGATCAGGCCGCTTCTGGTCATGTTGTCTGCAGGAGCCGTCGGGGGAGATATCAAAGAAGCCAGATTCCCCGCGGCAGCGGTTGAGCTGCTTCATGATTTTACGCTGGTCCATGACGATATCATGGATAATGACAATACCCGAAGGGGCTTACCCACCGTTCATATCAAATGGGATATAAACACCGCCATTTTGGCCGGTGACGGACTTGTTGGATTTGCCTTTCAAAAATTATTAAAAACCCCGTCAGGACCTATCAGGGAAATGGCCAGTCGTTTTACCGACGCGATGATTGTGATCTGCGAGGGGCAGGGTTTGGATAAAATGTTTGAAGATCAGGCTTATATCACAGTTGATGACTATAACGATATGATCGCCAGAAAAACCGCAGCGTTGATCGAACTATCCTGTGAGCTTGGAGCCATGGCGGGAAACGGCAGTGAATCTGATGTGAAGCAGCTCAAAGAATTTGGTTTTGCCCTCGGAATGGGATTTCAGATCCAGGATGATCTTCTGGATATCATGGCTGATGAAAACTTGCTTGGGAAGAAAGTCGGCAGTGATTTTGCCATGCATAAGCAGACCATTCTCACCCTAAAGCTGCGTGAAAGAATCGGATCTGAAAAATTCAATAAACTGAGACTGGAAGATTACCGTCTCGCGCTTCGGGAATCACGGGTTCTTGATGAAGTAACGGCGATATATGAAGAATATTTTAAGACAGCGTATAAGCGATTGAAAAATCTGCCGCAGAATGATGAGTCCCGTTTGCTTTTTCAGTTGACAGACTATATTAAGAATCGCTCATGGTAAAATATGTCCATGCCGTACTCATTTTTATTCTACTAAATGCATGCGTGTCAACATCCCGGATGTCACGGAACCATGTCACCGGCGACAGCAATGATCCTGTGAGACAACGCCTGATTGATGTTTCCGCGGGTTGGATGTCGGTTCCTTATGGATACGGCGGGACAGACAGGAACGGTGTTGACTGCTCCGGGTTGGTTAAGCAAATTTTTAACGAAGCATTTCAGTTGGATCTACCCCGTACAACCGATGAACTTTATGAGAGCGGACAGTTTGTGCGAGATCCGTGGATTCTGCCCGGTGATCTTTTGTTTTTTAAAAACATACGGGGCCGGGGGGTGGATCATGTGGGGATTTATCTGGGAGAAGGTGAGTTTATTCACGCATCGAGTCAACAAGGCGTCATCATATCTGATTTCAACACACCGTATTACAAAAACCATTATTCCGGCGCACGCCGTTATTTGTTCTCATCAAGCAAATGATTTATCAGTGTTTCAATTGACTGTCTGACCTGGGCCGGAAGCAACGCGATCTTTTTCGCAAGAGTTAGATTAGCATCATAATGAACCGTATTGTCCCGGACTTTTCCGCTGTCACTTTCATTTGAGAAGAGATAACTTTTTTGGCCGGTAAGTATCCATTCCACTGTCGTCTGTCCCATTTTCGCGATTTCAAGAAGGATTTGAGGGGGAGGAATCCTGTTTTTTAAATATTTGCTGACAGCGGGCTGGCTTATTCCGAGTTCTTCGGCCAGCTGCTCCTGATTGTACCCTTTTTGTCTTCGTATAAGATCTAGGCGCCGCGCAATTTCTGTCTGATTCATAATAGCTCTTGGAATTATTTATAATAATTGTTATATTACGATTGTTATAAATAAATAACAGATGGAATATATATAGAAATCCCATAAAATGCAAGAGACAGAATTATATCAATACTGGCAGTATTATGCAAGAAAAGGCTCCTCTTTTGAAATGCAGGGGCACACACTCCAAATTTTGAATCAGGGGCAGTTCAATTTCACCAGGGGGCCCGATGTTCGCGGAGCCATGTTTAACCTGGACGGAGTGATATATCACGGTGATGTGGAATTCCATGTTCTGCCTGCTGACTGGTATCGACATCAGCATCATCTTGACAGGGCGTTTCAAAATGTAATTCTTCATCTGGTGGGGGATGATCCCGGTTCTGAATCCCGAAAAATAAGCCATGGTCTTGACGGCAGGCTTATCCCGACTTTTATCCTTCCAAAGCCCGAAACATCCTTTTTTCAAACTCATCCGGCAAATCACTGCCGGGAGTCCGCATCTTTTCGAACAGGGTTAAAAGAGAAGCTTGAGCGGCTGGCACTTGAACGCCTGAACATAAAAGTCAGGCAATTTACACATTTGTTAAATTATCAGTCACCGGAAAGCATTTTATACAGATACATATTCAGGGCATTGGGTTATCCGCACAACGCGGCCGCGTTCGAACAACTTGCAGAAAGGCTTGAATGGCCCTGGATGCTCTGGTGGACAGAAAACATCTCGGATGATCCCAAAACATTGTATTCAGTTTATGCCGGACACGCGTCATTTCTTTCAGAGAAATCTCCGGATCCTGTTATCACGGAAATGTTAAATATATATAAAAATGCCAAAATTTATTTAAAAAGCGCTCCCATTGACCCCGGGCAATGGCAGTTTGCTTCCACGCGTCCCGCAAACCATCCTCATTTCAGGCTGGCGGCCTGGGTATGGTTACTAAATCAAAACCATTTTGAATCACCACAATCAGTATTTATGGAAATTCTGGGTTCGAGACAAAAGTACCGCCCGGCATACAGGAAAATTCTGGATTATTTTAAAGTAAGGGTAAATCCATACTGGCTGGAACATTCCGCTCTTGGCAGGGAGCGTACCGGTGTCATCCCGGTTTATTTTTTCGGAGAAGCCAGAATCTCCGAATTTATTGTAAACGTTTTGCTTCCGCTTTATATCGCTATGGCAGCCCGGGAAGGCAGCGACGGTTTTCAAACGTACCTGGAATCCTTTTATCTCTGGCTTCCTCTACCGGTTTCTTACAGAACCTTACGTCAAAAGTTCTCATTTTATTCTGACTGCATAAAAGTCTGGAACGGCCAGGGAATGCAGCAGGCTCTTTTACACCTTCAAAGCGGCTTTTGTCTTTTTAGGGAATGTAATCGTTGTCCTCTTAAACGTAAAAACGATTGACAGACAGAATAAAAATATTTATACTTAAAATGAAAGAGTTAAATTTTTGTATCCGGGCTTTACAAGGAGCATGAGTGGGAATCGATTCCGGTTGGATTGAAATCGCATATATGCTGATAAAGCTCGCAATCGCTGGTCTCTGCGGTGCGATTATCGGTTTGGAATACAAAAGCAATCCCGCCGCCTATGTCATTGTACTCATAAGCCTGGGTTCAGCAGTTTTTACCCTGGTTCCCCTCAGTGTTGAATTCGGAGTAATGACCGGTTTGCCCTCCGGATTAATTTCCCCTGTGGTTGTCTCTATTGGTCTTATTACGGCAGGGGTGATTATCAAAAATCAAGATATTCGGACCGGCCTAAAATTGGGAGCTGCCATTTGGATTGCAGGCGCGGTCGGGCTGGCAGTGGGAGCCGGTGTTTATATTCCCGCAGTTATTGTCACTCTCATAGGATATGTTTTGATCGGTAAGATGGAACCCTTACAGGGCAAGGATACGGAAAGCGAAGGATTTTAACCTTGATGGATTTAATTAACGTGATTTAAATCGTAACCCAAAAACAGGATGAGAAACATATGGAATTTGTATGGTTTGATCCAATCATGATTAGAAATTTTATTTATGCCATCTTTGGAGTTCTGGTTGGCATGTTTTCATCGATCGGTACCTATAAACTCGTCAACAGAACAACACGTTTTGATATACCAAATGAATTGGAAAAAGGTAATCTGGCGGTTGGAGTAGTCGTAGGCGGTATCTTTATTATGATCGGTTTAATTGTCGGATTAATCATCGGAATGAGCCTGAATTAAATGAAATACACAATTCTTATAGCGGCAGGCGTATTTTTGATGCTGCTTGGTTCATGTCAGTCCCCATCCGGAAGGCAATCCGCTTTCATGGATGATGACAGTCTAAAGCAGCAAATCGAAAAACAAATTGCCGAGAAAAAAAGGCTCGGTGAGCTCAGCCTGCAGATTTCAGAAGGCCGGATGGGAGAGGCGATTGCCAAATATAAACCGATCATTAAAAAGTATTCCAAGAGATATGGTTTTGACTGGAGGTTAATCGTTGCTCAGATCGTGCAGGAGTCTGGATTCAACACCCATGCGAAGAGCAGGGTGGGCGCTCACGGATTGATGCAGATAATGCCGGCGACCGCCAGTGAAATAAGCAAGGAACTGGACATCGAATATATTATGAAAAATCCGCGTGAAAATATAACGGCGGGTATCTATCATTTAAAAAAGCAGTACCGGTATTATCCGGATGCTGATTTTCCGGATAGGACGCGTCTGGCACTCGCCAGTTATAACGGAGGCGCCGGCCGTGTGTTTGACGCACAGGATATCGCGAGATATTATAAACTTCCACCTAATCAATGGACGACGGTCCGCCCCTATCTGACCATGCTCAAAAAAACCGACTGGGAACTTCATCTGCAGGTTTGGCCGGAAGGAAGACCAAAATACGGATATTTTTACGGTTATAACGAGACAATCAATTATGTTGATAATATCTGGGATTTATATCAATCCTTTATTCATATTTTAATGTAATCTCATTCTTCTCACCCCAAAAAGTAAATCAAATCTCATATTTTTTTTAATTGTGCCGTTATATAATAAATGTGACTCAGGTCATTGTTATAAAACAGGTCATTTTAAATATTGATATTGAAAAGGAAATCATCATCAGGTAAAGGGAAGTTACATGCGAATGAAAAGTCAAATTTTCCCGGTCATAATATTTTTTTCAGTGATATCCCTGCTCTTCGAGATAA
>JBFXGD010000132.1:0-10136 GCA_050178385.1 Calditrichaceae bacterium | reverse complement strand
TCATCCACGGCCCGGCCAAAATTAACGCCGCCGTAAAAACCCGTACTGGCTCCTGATGGGTTGAGAAAACCTACTTTAAATTCAGTAAACGGGTGCTGCGCGTATGAAGTGGATATCATCATAAACAACAAAAAGGTGAACGTAATTATCTTCTTCATCAAAAACCTCCGTATTGATTTTGAAAAATGTCTGTAAAAATATCATTTTGCCGGTAATCGGAATGTGTCTCATCGGTAAAAAATATATTCATAAATTATAGTCAACCGTTGAAATTTTTGGATAATTTAAAGGATTTTTAGTAAAGAAGCCTGTTTTTTTTAAAAAGAAATCATTTTCTGATGTCTTTGTCGTGATCAATCTCCTTGATTTTAATACAGGATTACCTAATTTTCAAGAAAACTTCTAAATAAACAGGATTTGCACATGTTAAAATGGATTAACCGGTTACTTATTATTTTTATTGCGCTGGTATTTTATTTTGTTTCAAAAACGGAAACCGAAAAGTCAAACATAAGCCATATATTCAGGTTTGATAACAGGCAGGAGAAGTTAAATATTAATACGCTCGCGGTAGCGGGTGACTTTAATGAGTGGCGCTCAAACATCAATTACCTCAAAGACACCGATGGGGACAGCGTATGGGAAGCCCGAATATATCTCGAGCCGGGCCGATATCTTTACAGATATGTTCAGAATGGTGAAAGATGGTTGAGAGATCCGGAAAACAATGAATACGAAGGAGCGTATTCAAATTCTGTTCTCAATCTGCGAGCGGCGGCAGAAGAGATTTCGGCAAAAATTATCCCGGAAACCGGCAGCTGGCTTTATAAAAAGCCCGACAGCCTGAGGATCATTTTAGACAGATCAGCCTCCGGAACTGAAATTAGGTTTGAATTTAAAATAGACGGTTTATCACAAAAATTAAATGTTTATGACGGTCATATCTCAACATCATTTCCCCTGTTATCCGAAGGCGAGCATCAATGGAAATTTCGTATCATCATAGAAGACACGGTCGAAATCGGATTGAAAGAAGGAATCTGGTTTATAAATTATGATAATCAGCCTCCGGTGGCAGACGCGGGTTATACGCAATTTACTCACATAAACCAGCCCGTAGCATTTAACGGCGCCAATTCATTTGATCCCGATTTTGATTCTCTTGTGAAATACAAATGGTCGGTCGTCAGAGCGGTGGGAAGATATTCATTGGAAAATTCGGATACCCCGTTTCCTGTGTTTGTTCCGATGGCAGCCGGACGGTATCTGTTCAGACTCATCGTGTCTGATTCGATGAAACAAACAGCAAGTGATATTGGCGAAATCATCGTTCTGCCAAATGAACTCAGCAAAACAAAATTTACTTATCAACCGGATGATTCGGTTTCGGATCTTCAGGGTGTTTCGCTGGTGGGAGAGTTCAATCAATGGCAAAATTCAGTAAATCCCATGCGGTATGATGGCAAGACAAAATCATGGAGTACGGGAATACATCTTATTCCCGGGCAGTATGAATATAAATTTGTTCTGGACGGACAAGCCTGGATACCGGATCCGGCGAATTCGGAAAGGATTGAAGACGGCTGGAACGGATTTAATTCCCTAATACGGGTGGCTTCCGAAAAACCGAATTTGATCTTTTCGCCCGCAAAGATGGAAGAGGAAAAAGAAAGAATAAGCATTCCATTAAATTCGGGACCCGCGACCGGCGAAAAAATCTATTGGTACGAAGATTTTAACAATCCTGAATCCGGAATAATAGTTAGCCGAAACCGCCTGCAGTTTGACAAGTCAAGAAAAGAAGGGAATTATTTCTATTATGCCGTCACGGAAAAAAACGGTATTTATTCAGATCCCGCTACGCTTCTGATCAATCATTTCGGCGAGACAATCGCCACTGACTTCAGCTCGTCACCGGCGTGGGCAGACACGGCAATCATTTATGAGATATATCTTAGAAAATACACGGAATCAGGGACTTTTGAATCACTTAAAGCACAGCTTCCCGGCCTTAAATCGATTGGTGTCAATACGGTATGGTTAATGCCGGTATATGAAAGTCCGACAGACCATGGATACGCTCCCACAATACTTTTTGATACGGAAACGGATTACGGCAGCATAAAAGAATACAGAGAATTAATTCAATACGCGCATCGTCTGGGGATGAAAGTGATCTTTGATTTCGTTGCAAACCATCTGTCGGATCAACACCGCTTTGTAAGGGCTGCCGCAATGAACAGTCAATCGCCCCTGAGAGGTTGGTTCTACTGGAATCCTGACGGAAGCTGGGGATACCATAATGACTGGGATACCCTTGTAAATCTGAATTATAATAATGCGCAGGTGCGACACTTCATGCTGGATGTGGCGAGGTTCTGGGCAGGTTTGGGGGTGGATGGATTTCGTTGCGATGTTGCCTGGGCAGTACCACATGATTTCTGGAAAGATTTTCGCAGGGAAATAAAAAAGATAAATCCGGAATGCCTTTTGATTGATGAAGTTTTACCGAGGCAGCAGGCATATCATTTTAATGAATTTGATATGTCTTATGACACAGATTTTTATGGAAATATATTGGATGTTATGAATAAGCGAAAACCGGTTTCAGCTCTCGACTATGGATTGAAAAAAACGGAAACAAATTATCCGCAGGCCGCGAAAAGTTTGAGATATATCGAAAATCACGATCTTGACCGATTTTTGAGCAAATACGGAGAGAGACGGACAAAATTGATGGCGTCATTGTTGTTCACCGTCCCCGGGACTCCGCTAATTTATTATGGACAGGAATTAGGATTAAGAGATATGCGGCCTGAATATCCGGGACTAAAAAATTCGAAATGGCTTGATTTTTATGTCTCGCTTATTAATTTAAGAAAAAAGAGCTCTGCTTTATCATTCGGAAAAATGGAAACATTGCGTCTTGACGATGAGAAAATGATCTGGCGGTTCAGGCGCTATACGACCGACGACACTGTTGTTGCTGATATGAATTTTTCAAAAAACGCTCAAATAGTAAACATTCCCGAAAACTGTTCGATAATATATCCTAAAGACAGCAGTGCAGAAATATTTAATAAGAAACTTTGGCTTGAACCTGAGAGTATTATATTATACAAAAAAGGTGATTTACAATGAACAGGCCAGACATAAAAGAAACCATTCAGGAGATTTATAAGGTTTTTACGGAGCGTAACTTTACCCGTGAGTTCACGCTGGCGTCAATTAATGAAGTTTTTGATATCGGCAACGAAGTCTTCATGAAAAATAATGAAGAAGAAATTGAACGCCTTTCAAATCGTCCCCCTTCATATGCCCCTGATATTCTCGATGACGAGCCATTTACTTTTGAACGCACTTTTGCCATATATCAGCAGCTTGAAAAAGAATATAAAGAGATTTCCCCGGAATTGATTCAGAAGATATTTGAAATTAACAGCCAGTTCGCGTGGGAAGCTTACCGTGAAAAATATAATGAATATATCATCGCAACATACCCGAAATATCCGAAGGATGAATACCTGAATTATCTCGCCTCAGTGGTGTTGTATGAACAAAAAGAATTTGAAAAAGCAGTTAATTGTGTCAATCTGGCCATCGCGCAAAATGGATCTTCAGCTCTTTATACACATATCAAAGGATTATGCCAGATGCAGCTGGGTGAGTTCGCGAACGCGAGGACGTTTTTTTATCAATCACTTTTTTTGATTGAATTATCGCAAAGTGTGTCACCCCGAAAATCTGATGACTCTCCCATCTATCCTAATTATCCCATAGAGTATCAGACTACCGCTGAAGCGATCAGAGCTGATATTCGCAAGCTGGATAAAGTAGAAAATATATTCACCTATCAGGTCACACCGATTCTGCATAAATAACTTACTCCAAAACGTCCATTCCGCCCGAGATAATCGTTTCATATTCTGAGCTGAATTTTTTTAATTCATTAAGATGAGAATATATACCGAGAACAAGTACATCCTTTTTACTCTGGTTTAATCGTAACAATTCATAAATTTCAAGCGGCAGAAGCCATTCCAGCGGATAATTTTCGGCAATTTTATAAAAGATGGATTTTAAAACCCCATAGTTGAAATCATTCAATTCTCTCATCTGTCTTACTATGTCGTACCACTCAAATAATTGCAATTCATCATCCGAATGTTCAACGGGGATCGCTTTTTTCTCTGATTTTGGAGGCATTACGTTAAAACGGGTTTTGTCCGCGGATCCGGAATAGACAGATACAATACTTGCGCCGACCGCCATATCATAGATTTCGGATTGATGCCAATTCATTGCTTCCTTGCCGGGGCTGCTTATGTGAAAATCCGTAAAACGCAGGAGAATAATTTTGCCGTTTTTACGAACGGCTTGCCGGAGTTTGCCGGTTATGACTATGCCGGATTCATAGTTTAGACTTACGCGTTGATCATCCTGAACCAGTTTTTGCAATTCAGAATCCGAAAACTCTTCAAGTGGTATACGGATATTTATGAGATCCCCAACAGGAAACTCTATGCCGTCGGGATGTTGATCAACACCCTGATTTTCGAGTTCTGTATTCTCAAAAGAAAAAGCGGTCTTACCATTGGTTTCGATATGTACAGGCTGGTTTTCTGAGTCCGTCATTACCGATGTAAACACGCCAGATATCTGAATGCCTGATGATAACTCGATGGTGGCAACATTCTTTGAGTCAATCGCGGTTTTGATGCACTTGGTTGAAGCCCTCCTGAGACACATGGAATCGGCGAATTCCTCCAAAACCTGATTTAAATGAGCCCAGTCATTGGCGATGAAGAGCTGAGGCTGTTCTTTTGTAATATCATAATTATAGTTTACGGAATGGATGGAAAGAGGGAGCTTTTTTACTTTCGGACTGAGGCAGTTTTTGCTTTCACCGACTGAAGAAAGCAGGCCGGCGCCATAAATCTTAATATCATCGGGCGTGCCGGTTAATCCGTATTCAACCGTCCACCAGTGCAGCCTGGAGAGAAGAGTTGCTTCGGAAGGCACGGTGTTGGCGGCGATCTTCCGGCTTAATTCTTTTTCCGCTTTTTCCAGATCATCCTCAGATGCGTCCGGATATTCCTTGATGATTGATAAATGTCGAATGGCTTCATAAATCTCATAATCAAGTATCGATGAAAAGGCTTTTGATCCGTATTCCCCAATCTTTTGAAGAAACCGGCCATACTGTTCATCAGCGATAAAAGGGGCATGGCCGGCTGCCTCATGCACTATGTCAGGGGCCGGTGTATAAAGAATATGCTGAATTGTCCTTATTTCTGCGGATACTACCAAAATTTTGTGCGTCTGAAATTCCATAAAGGCCGCCGGCGGAATAAATCCGTCAACCACAACAGCCCGCCACCCTATTTTCTCGAGCGCAACATTCATCTCCCCGATATCAGGGATTTTATCAATGCTGATTCCGGTCTTTTTTAGTCCGTCAAAATAGGCGGGATGGGCATGTTTTTTTAGAAAGTTTACATTCCTGCGCATAATATAACGCCAGACTGCCTGATCCCGGGATGTGTAGCGGTCATAATTTTGTTCGACAACGAACTGTCTGAGATGTTCCGGAATGGATAGTATAAGCTGCTCATGTGATACGGCCATTGTGTTCCCCCGGTTATTAAAAAGATCTGTTATTATGTGTACTGCTACTATTAACGTATATCACATTTACAGATATTTCCGAAGACTGGAATATGGCAATAGAGCCAAAACCTCTCGAGGGCAAACAGAAAAAAACTATAACATTTTTAGAAATATATGCAGATCGTAGCCGCTTTTATCTGCGGTGTTTTTGAGCAGTTCAATCCTATCCAGAGCACTCAATAGTTTGTTAAGAACCGGAGTGTTTATTTTTTCAGCGTTCCGGAGAATGTCGAGGACCGACAAAACTAATATCCAGTTTAATAATTTTTCGAATGCCTCTTTTTGGAAATACCATATACCCTGATAAAGATTAATCATATTATAAGAACGGACATGAGGATCAGAAAACAATTCTTCGGTATGCGCGCGAACAAGTGATTCATCATCAAAGAGGATGTCAGTATTTACGGTAAGCAGGATATAGATTAACTCGATATCAGCGGCGATTTGGGAGGACTCAATGCCTATTTTTAAATAATTTCGCCGGATAACCTTATCAAGAGACCAGTCATTTATAAAAGAAAGATCCTTTTCCTTATTACTGTCCAATGAAAACAGCACAGACAGGGATTCTAAAAATGATAAAGTCAGAAGAATACGGTGACCGGTTGACAATCCGTCTGTATCAGGCTGAAACGATTCAAGGAGAACAGATTCAATTTTTGCCGCTTTTCTTTTACCATTCTGAACACACTTTGAGATATTCGGTAGATTTAATAGTGAAGGATAATACCTATCAGATGATTCAGAACCAGACTTGGTGTCTGTTTCGGTATCAATAAACGGCCGCGCTGAACTGAGAAGCAGGTCGGTTTTTTTCAAGAACGATTTGTAAATATTTTTATCAATCTTTTGATCCTTCAATCCCTGCAGAAGCCAGTGCAGGCTGCCGGGATTAATGGCTTCGTCAAAAGCATGAATAACCGGTCCGAACCGGTATTCGGTCAGGGCTTCTGCGATCGATTCCACCGGACGTCCCTGCAGATAATGATTAAGTTCGGCCCACGGTTCCTGCGCGGAGTTGGTGACCTCATGAAAATCCAGAAAAACGTTGTACTTGAACGCGCCTAACTCCACAAACAATCCGTTTTCAGAGAGATCCTTACTGGACCGTATATACTCCAGGCCTGTGATATGATCCCTGAATATGATAAATTTTTGGTTGTCATGAGTTAATCTAAGCCCCTCACCCAAAGTTTTTTGAACAATGTTGTCTTCGGAATTTTTAAACCCAACAGATGTCTTCACCCAGCCGGACGAGTTTTCAAATTTGTTGTTATAAAGCACAAGACAACTTTCGGATCCCGAGCGGTTGCTGTAGGCAAACACATTTTCATTTACAAATCCTTCAGGCGCGAAAAAATCATATAACAAAAACTCTTCCACATCGCTGAACAGATAGCGTTTTTTCATCAGGGGGAAAATTTCTCGTTCATGACGTTTTACCAGCCATTCATCCGGCTGTTCATCCCAGTAAGCGCGCCGGTACTCCATACCGTATTTCTCTTTATATCCCTCGATCTGACCATGCCCAAACATCGGTAGGCCGGGCATTGTGCACATCAGGATACAAACGCCAAAATATTTATCATCTTTTCCGAACTGAGCAATGGCCGTTTCTTCATCCGGATTGTTCATAAAATTAACATATCGCTTTAATATCTGCGGATTAAATTCGAGAACATTGCGGATTGATTCTCTATATTTTTGGTTCTCTTCTTTTTTCAGCATGTTCATAAAGGCGCTGTTATAAACTCGATGCATGCCGAGGGATCGGACAAAATACCCTTCCATCATCCAGAACGCTTCAGCGAGGAGCAAGGTATCGGGTACTTCCTGCTGCACCCGATCAACGACTTCTCTCCAGAACTCTATGGGGAAGAGCCGGTCAAAATGGGCTTTTGTTAGCCCCTGTTCCGCGCGTGAAGGGATATCACCGCCGCTGCCGGGTTCCGGAAACCAGAGACGCTGATAATGTTTCTTTGCCAGGGTCATGGCCGCGTCAAAGCGTATGATCGGAAACTTGCGCGCCACATGAAGTATGGTCTGAATCACCGCCTCACGAACCTCAGGCATAAGATAGTTTAGCTGGGCGGTATCATTCCAAGGCATACTGGTACCATCGTTTCCGTGATACACATAGCGGACATCGCCGGTGTGTCGATCAAGCCTTTTGAATACCACGGCCGCGTCAGTTTTATTCCAGTAGCCGTCTTCAATAAATATGCCCACGCGCGGATCATCGCTTAAATCCTGTCCGGTAAATCGATACCCGGGGAACGGCGGCTGGTGACTCTGGACAAACCAGGACGGATGATTTATCAGCCATTCGGAATCGATGCCCATATGATTGGGTACCATATCGCTTGCCAGACGGATGCCTTTTTTCCAGGCGCGGTCCTTTAGATTCTGATAAGCCTCATCGCCACCAAGATCATGGGCGATAGAGTAATTATAGAGTGAATAAGCAGAGGCGACAGCTTCGGGATTACCGCTGATTTGCTTTATGCGGCGGGAAGCCTTGCTGCGTTCCCACAGGCCAATTAGCCATAATCCGGTAAATCCGCTCTTCGCAAGTCTGTCAAGCTCCTCATCGGGAACCTGGTCAAGACGATAGATATTTCTTTGATACTGTTTGCTTAACTGGTCAAGCCATACATATGTGCTTTTCGCCATGAGAACAAGCCTGGGCATCCAGTGTAAATCCTGACTAAATCTTTCGGGTTCCTGTTCATATTCCACGCCGGTGAACTGAGACACTTCCGTCGGTCCGTGGCCAAACAAACCGGTGTCAAACCGCGGCTTTTGCTCTTCTTTGATTAAATCCATTCCAAGTAAAATACGTGAAAGAAAGGAAGGAATCAGAACAGACCATTTCTTGCGAATATATTCAAGCTGGGCTGTAATGGAATGCGGAAATTTCTTTGACGGCTGCAATAAAAGGTCGAGCAGAGGAAGATCCTCCGGCCCGAACTTAGGCTCCTGCTGGAAAAAGGCGTTCAGCAAAACGAATGATTCGTTATAAATTGTTCCGGTGAGTTCTTTTTCATCGATCAAATCAAATATGGGTTCATATGCCGGATTTCGGTTGTCCAGCCAGAGCACCATGATTTCTTCAAGAATGACGTGCCTGTTAGATAAATCGCCGGTTGACCCTTTTAAATATTCACCGGCAGTCATCTTACCGTTATAAACTCCCGTTGTTGGAAAAGCTTCCGCGAAAACATGTAATAATTTATCCAGAGCTTCGCCGCCCAGCCCATCCGTTAGATAATTTTCAATTTTGTTAAAAAGAGACGGATTTTTCTCGGAGCGGTAGGTTTCAATAACATAGTGCATGATTTCATCAAGCAGTCCCATGGCGTTTATTTCAGACGCGTTCAACACGTTTTCTGCGGCCCGTTCTTTATTAATATTAAGCACAAAATTTCTTGCCGCGGCAATATTGGCAAAAACAACATGGCCTTTGATCGAAAAAAGAGTTTCATCAACGATGTATTTGATCCGCGCTTTTTTTGAAAGATGGAATTCAAAACATGGAATATTGTCATCTGTCACATGTTTGTTTTTGGAAAAATTTATATTTAAAACTCTATGTTCGGGGCCTGCAGACATCTTATCTCCGCTTGTTTGATTCAATATCGGTAGATTTCAAATTAAAGCGAGAAATTAAATTTTGCAAATGATTGCATAAATGCTGAGTAACTCGAAATCGCTGATGAATCATTGCATTATAGTCAGATAAATGAATAAATCTCCCCCGGGGCTTTCTTTGTTATTTCGGGAACCATGGCTTCTTTTGAAGGATAACCAACCACCAAAAGTAAAAACGGTTTTTCATTTTCGGGTCTGTTCAGAATTTTATTCAAAAATCCCATGGGGCTTGGAGTGTGAGTTAATGTTGCCAGGCCGGATAGATGTAAGGCCGTGATCAGCATCCCTGTGGCGATGCCGACCGATTCGGCTGTGTAATAATGCTTTTCTTTCTTGCCATCTGAGTTGATTCCGTATCGTTGATCAAAAATGGCGATGAGCCAGGGGGCGGTTTCAAGAAATGGCTTATGTTCATCGGTACCGATTGGAGCCAAATCATCAAGCCATTCTTTTGTCGCCCGGGAATGATAAAACGCGCGCTCTTCATTTTCGGCCGCTATCCGGATTTCCCTTTTAACGGCAGGATCAGATACCGCCGCGAAATACCAGGGCTGTTTATTCGCGCCGCTGGGAGCCGTACAGGCTGAGCGGATACAGTATTCAATAATATTTTTCGGGACTTCTTTATCTGAAAAGTTACGAATTGAGCGCCGGCTGCTTATGTCAGTGTAAAACCGCCGCGCCCGGTCGAGCATTTCGCTTTCTGTGTATTCATGAAAACTTTTTAAAGGAATCAACCTGGGTTGTTTCATAAAATCCCGCCTGACTTATTGATACATTAAATACCTGAAAACACCGAATATCGGAAAATT
>JBFXGD010000131.1:0-10160 GCA_050178385.1 Calditrichaceae bacterium | reverse complement strand
GTTGCAACCACTGGCCGGCGCGAATGTTGTTATTGAAAGCATCGGCAGCGGAGCGGCAACAGACAATGACGGTCATTTTTCCATTCTAAGTCTGGAACCCGGGAGCTACAATATCGACGTGTATTATCTCGGATACAAAACGCTTAAGAAGGGGAATGTAATCGTCAATCCAAACCGGACAACGGTTTTGGAGCTGGCCCTTGATGAAGATCTTCTCGAAAGTGAGACAATCGATGTAACGGCAAGCTACTTCGACAAACCTAAAAACGCGGTTGTCAGCGCCCGTTCGATGGATTTCGAGGAAATTAGACGCAGTCCGGGGGATGTACTGGATATTCAGAGGGCGGTCCAGGCTCTGCCAGCCGTTGTATCGGGCAGTGATCAGCTTAATGAGATCATTATCCGGGGTGGTTATCCGGGTGAAAATCTGTTTATCATGGATAATATCGAAATCCCAAATCCGAATCATTTTGCGATTCAGGGCGCCGGTGGCGGGCCGATTAACATGCTCAACAGTTATATGGTGCGTAATGTGGATTTTTACGCGGGCGCATTCTCCGCGAAATACGGTGATAAAGCATCATCCGTCATGGATATCTCCCTTCGAAACGGATCCACAGAACGGTTTCGGGCTGAAGGCAGTCTGGGAATGGCAGGAGTAGGCGGGCTTATCGAAGGACCTGTTTCTGATGTGGGCAGTTATATTTTTTCAGCCAGAAAAAGTTACCTGGATTTAATCATCTCATCAACCGGTCTGACCGCTGTTCCCCATTATTACAATCTTCAGGGGAAAATGACGCTAAACCTGAATCCTGACAATACCTTATTTATTAATGCCGTTTACGGACGTGACCGGATAAATATTGAGGATGAGGAAGAAGCAGGATATGGTCGAGGCGCGGAAAATGTCAACACACATAACAGTCAGACCATTGCCGGGCTGACTCTCCGTACATTCTGGGCGAAGAATCTGTATTCCCTCACCACTTTGTCGGCGGTTCAAAATGACTATGACGTAGACGTGTATGAATTCAGACCGGAAAGACACACTTATTTCACTAATCGCTCAAAGGAAACAGAATACACATTCAAAACAGATTTTGTCTATCAATTAAGTAAAAAAATAGAGTTTGATTTCGGCGCATCTGTAAAACAGCTTAATTTTAATTATGATGTCTGGTCGGAAGCGGATACTCTGTTTTTATATAATCCTGAAGTGTCAAATTCTGATTCAGCCATTGGTATTTTTCGAACATATCCGGAATATTTGATTGATCAAAATGAGAATACCTATAAAGGCGCGGGATATTTACAGGCATCGGTGGATTTTCTGAAAAAATTCCGTTGGACCGGCGGCCTGCGATATGATTATTTTGAATATAATAATTTTACTTCGGTCAGCCCCCGTACCGGGCTGTCTTATTTTCTAAATCAGAAAACGACGGTCAATCTGGCGTATGGCCAACATTTTCAGTCGCCGGCGTATGTTGAACTCGCAGCGAACATTAATAATAACAAATTAAAAAGCAAATACACAGATCAGTATGTTATCGGAATTGAACATCTTTTCCGGGATGATATGAAGCTTGTGATTGAGGCTTATTACAAAACCTACAACGATCTGGCGGTAAAAAGAACTCTGACGACGCCGGATCCTTATGATTATGATGACGGAACCTATCTCAATGCCGGCAAAGGCGCATCAAAGGGAATTGAATTTTTCTTTCAGAAAAAACTGACCCGCAGTTTTTCGGCTATCATCAGCTATGCGCACTCCATATCTCAGGCCGAAGATCCAAGGTACGGCACAAAATTTGACTGGGATTACGATTACAGAAATGTATTCACATTTATTACCGGGTATAAGTTTCGTTGGATGAATGATAACTGGTACCGCAATCTTAAACATAAATGGTGGTTCCACGGAATCTCCTGGCTGCCCATCGCCCCGGCCGATGAATTGGAAATCAGTATGAAATTCAGGTATCTGGGCGGCCGTCCCTATACACCGCCGGTATATCATCCGGAACTGCAGGAATGGGTAGTGGAGGAGCAGCAGAATCTTAATCCGGTGCGTTACCCGGAATATCACCGGCTGGATTTGCGGATTGACCGTCGGTTTATTTTCAATTCCTGGAATTTGGTTGTGTTCTTTGATATCATGAATATTTACGGGCGGGATAATATCTGGAGTTATCAGTACAATGACGACGGCACCAGAGAAAAGGTCCTTCAGTACGAAACCTTACCGATCGGCGGTGTTTCGGTCGAGTTTTAATTTTGAATTGATTCAGATAATATATCTGATGTTGGTATGTATTCCGGAACTTTTAAAAGAATTATTCGTGTTGTATTTTTAAAAAATCAGATCAAATTTTAAAACTGGAAATGAAAATGGCTTTATCAGAAAACGGGATCTGGCATGAATCATTCAAAGTCAGAGCTTACGAAGTGGATCCAACCGGTAGAGCAACTATTCAATCAATCTGTAATTATTTTCAGGAAACAGCGGGAAATCACGCGTCAGATCTTGGTGTGTCTGTCGATGCTCTGATCAAAAAAGGATTGACCTGGGTATTGTCAAGGCTGCATGTACAAGTCACCAAATATCCTTTCTGGCGGCAGGAGCTGCGTCTTGAAACATGGCCGTCGGGTTTGGACCACCTTTATGCCATACGTGATTTTAAATTATTCAATGAAGCCGGTCAGCTGATCAGTATTGGAACCAGTTCCTGGATGTTGCTTGATATAGACGCCCGAAAACCAATCCGGATGCCTGATTTTATGAAGGAGATCAGAAAAAATTCCGGAGGCAGAGCCTTACCGGATGAGTTTCACAAATTGCCTCAAATGGAACGGACAGATCATGAAACCTTATTTAATGTCAGGTTGAGTGATTTGGATATGAATCAGCATGTTAACAATGTTAATTATATTGAATGGGGGCTTGAATCGGTTCCCACAGAGTTCAGGGATGAGCATCATCTTGCCGGCATGGAAGTGAGCTTTCGAGCAGAAAGCGTTTATGGTGACCGGGTGATTTCCAGGAGTGAAATACGGGATGAAAATACGCTGATTCACCGGTTGATTCGGGAAGGCGATGAAAGAGAGCTGGCTCAGATGCGTACAAAATGGATCAAAAAATAAAAAATCCCCCGCGCTAATCATCGACGGGGGATTAAACTATATAAAATATATTAGATTAAATTCAGCGCCTGATCAAGATCCGCCATAATTTCTTCCATGTCTTCCACACCTACAGAAAGCCGAACAAGCCCGTCTGTAATTCCTGCTTGCTGCCTTAATTCAGGAGACATCCCCGCATGTGTCATGGACGCCGGATGTTGAATGAGTGTTTCGACACCGCCGAGACTCACAGCCAACTGGCATAAATGTACATTATTCATAACCGTTTTTCCGCCTTCAATCCCACCCGAAACTTCAAAGCTTATCATCGCGCTAAAATCACTCATCTGTTTCTTGGCGAGTTCATGCTGCGGATGCGATTTTAATCCGGGATACAGTACTTTATTTACCTTTGGATGTGATTCCAAAAATTCGGCAATTCTGCGCGCGTTCCGTGAATGGTGTTCCATACGCATGGCAAGCGTTTTGATCCCACGGTGAACGAGAAAAGAATTCATCGGATCAAGCACGCCACCGGTAAGATTGAGTGTTCCGCGCAGTTTAAGATAGCTCTCTTCGGTATCGGTGACAATCATTCCCGCCACCACATCCGCGTGACCATTCAAAAACTTTGTCATACTGTGAACTACAATATTGACTCCATATTTCAGAGGTTTTTGCAGAATAGGGCTGGCGAATGTGTTATCTACCACATGAAGGGCGTTTATTTTACGGGCAATTTCGCTGATTCCCGACAGATCCGATACACAAAGAGTGGGATTGCCCGGGGTTTCGATATATATCATCTTTGTGTTTGGTTTTACCGCGGCTTCCACAAGAGAAAGATCACTGGAATCAACGAAAGATGTCTCCACCCCAAATTTCTCAAAAAGTGTACTCAGGAGTGTTGTTGTAGGGCCGTAAACCGATTCGGAGCAGATTACATGATCGCCTTTTTGGAGATACGCGGCGAAAACCGTGTGGATTGCTGCCATCCCGCTGGCGCAGGCAAGCCCTTTATGGCCCTGCTCAAGCTGAGCGACAGCGTTCTCCAGCGCTTCAACGGTAGGGTTGCTCATACGTGTGTAGATATAGCCTTTTTCTTTTTTTGCAAATAACGCCGCACCATGATCGGTGTTTTTAAATTTAAAGGTGGATGTCTGGTAAATCGGTGTCGCTACCGCCAGATGCTCATTGTCGGTCATTCCGGCATGAACGCTTTTCGTGGCATCGGTGTAATTCTTGTCAGTTTTCAAAATGACTCCTCAATATTTCAAGGTTCGAAGTTTTAATTTTTCGGTTTTAATATAAGGAATAAATTCACACAATATAAACCTATTTTCTGGTATAGACCAGGTAAGATCTATAAAGATCGAAAGTGAGGCATATTTATATTTAAATCTTATTTTTTCAGGCAAATCGAAACTAAAGAAATCGGCCGGCAGCGTCGATAGCGTAATCATTGTATTCTGTTTTTTCTATAAATATGCTATACTCATAAAATTATCCAGATTCTAAAGATCAGGAATTTGCAAACAGGGAATGTTTTGAAAAGAAGAGAAGTAATGGACCGAAGGCAGATAACGGGAGTACTCGGCTCCGCAATATTGGGGTTGAGTGTATTTCCGCCGATGATCCGTGTACCGTTTATGGGTAATCTAAATTACTTTCAGGATAGGCAGGGAGAGGGCATAGCAATTTTGGTTCTGGCTGTTGTTTCGCTTACTCTTGTCATATTAAAGAAATATAAGCTCCTATGGCTTTCCGGAATGGGAAGTATCGGTGTTTTACTTTACAGTTACCTGAATATTCACATTAAAATTTCTCAGATTGAAAACGATCTGGAATCGGAATTGGCCAAAAATGTATTCCGGGAAATGACCGAAATGGCAATAGATACCATTCAGATAGAGTGGGGATTATTTGTGCTGATTACCTCTGTCTTTCTGTTATTCCTGACGGCAGTGATAAAAGAATGAATTAATAGCAGAAAATAAATCTTAAAAGTAATTAATAAAAAACAGCCGCGTCCACCGGCAGATTTTGCGCAATAAATATGATTTCTTTGGGTATTTACCTGAATTTATCCGCGTTTGAGTTACGTCGAGGGGATCCCGATCCCATCGCATGGTGATACTCGGGATCTCCTGAACAGGGAGTCAATCCAGATGTCAAATCTGTCGCCGGGCCTGTTTTTATTCAATATATAGAATACTCATCATTGTTTCGGCAGAAATAACCCGCAGTGAAATTTGCGGAAGATATTTGCTGTTATCCTTAGTAGACAATCAATAATTCGTAGGAGACGATGTGATCGATAAAACAGAGATGAGGAAAGTCAGGATAGCGGTATGGAGTGATTTAAAAGACCGGATACCATCGTATGCTCTGGTGTCAAATGTTGACCTGGTGATAATACGATATGACGGGAATGTGTCTGTTCTTTATGGCCGATGCCTGCACCGCGGCGCTCTGCTCGCTGACGGTTATATTGATGGTGATAATCTCATGTGCGGATTACACGGGTGGGATTATCAGTATGAGACAGGGATCAGTGAATACAACAACAATGAAATATTAAAGAAGTTTTCTGCCTGGGTTGATACCAAAAATGATGCGGTATGGATTGATGAGAACGAGATCCGGAATTGGGAGCGGGAACATCCGCAGCCATTTAAAAGGGATGAATATCTCGGTTTGTACGCAGATATCCACGGTACGCCTGAGGAGCCGTTTAACAGGCATATTGAGGAATTATCTAAAAACGGACTAAAAAATATTGGGCAGCATGGCGTTACTTCGGCAATGGGTGTTCCATTGACAGAACTTCCCCGGTGGGAGGATATACAAATAGTCACTGCCCAGTTATCCCGAAGACCGCTTGAAGATCAGGCGCCTGTCAGTACCGAGCTGGTGATCGGCCCGGGTTCGCGGAAACCGCTGAAACTGGCGATTCCCATTTTCGTTAGTGATATGAGTTACGGAGCTCTTAGCGCGGAAGCAAAAATATCCATGGCGAAAGGAGCGGATTTGGCGGGTACGGGAATTTGTTCAGGAGAAGGCGGTATGCTGCCCGATGAACAAATGGCGAACTCCAGATATTTTTATGAACTGGCATCGGGCAAATTCGGCTGGAGCATGGAAAAGGCGGCTTTGTGCCAGGCATTTCACTTTAAAGCGGGGCAGGGAGCGAAGACAGGAACCGGCGGGCATCTACCGGGAAAAAAAGTGACAGAGGGGATCGCTCAGGTGCGCGGACTAAAGCCCGGTGAAGCGGCTATCAGTCCATCCAGATTTCCGGATCTTGTGACACCTGACGATTATAGAAAAGTCGCGGATCAGGTTCGGGAGATTACTGGAGGCATCCCTGTGGGATTCAAAATGTCGGCCCAGCATATCGAGGATGATATTGATTTCGCCCTGGAGGCCGGCGCGGATTATGTTATCGTTGATGGCCGGGGAGGGGGAACGGGCGCGGCTCCGGAACTGTTCAAAAACAATATATCCGTTCCAACCATACCCGCATTGGCCAGAGCAAGGCATCACCTTGATAAACGGGGTGCGGATAAGGTAACACTGATAATAACCGGCGGGCTGCGGACTGAGGCGCATTTCATCAAGGCGCTCGCGTTGGGTGCGGATGGAATCGCCATCGCCAATTCCGCGATTCAGGCGATCGGTTGTCTGGGAATGAGGGCTTGTCATACCAATAACTGTCCAGTTGGTATCGCTTCGCAGAAAGATGAACTGAGAGCGCGCCTCATTATTGATCAATCCGCCGAACGATTGAAAAATTATTTAATAGCAACTGTTGAACTGATGAAAGTTATGGCAAGAGCTTGCGGTCATCAGCGTCTTAATGAATTCAGTCGTGATGACCTGACAACGTGGAAGTCTGAAATGACAAATCTTTCGGGTATCCGTTATGGCGGAATCGGGAATTGATAAAGGTACAAACAAGCACTTGATTTTAAGAATCAAATAACCTAAATTTTGCACCGCTAAATTAAATTGGCGATGTGACGCGAGGATGGCGGAATTGGTAGACGCGCCAGACTTAGGATCTGGTGCCCGAGAGGGTGTGGGAGTTCGAGTCTCCCTCCTCGTACAAGCAAAAAAAGCCTGTGAAACTAAATTCACAGGCTTTTTTTATCACATCTATAATTTTATCTGTCTGCTAATTCCGGTTTAATTTTAAATCTTTTTATGATTTCCGGATCATCGATGGCATGTCTGGCGAAGGATTGAACGATTTCACCAGCTTTTCCAATTCCACTGATACCGTTAACACTGTGTCCGGCCTGAAAATAATCTTTAGATGAAGGACCCGCGAGCGCTGATTTTTTAAGTTGCCGGACAGAACGCACCGCATACATCAGTCTGATGTACTTTTTTAGTTTACGCTGCTGCAACATCCAACGGGCAACAGGTCCGGCCTTTGTTCCAACCTGATCAACATACTCTGTCCTGATTACTGATAGCGGCACACCGGTGACGCGTTCTGTTAAAACAATATCAGAAGCATGGGCTTTTACGATTGCATTTTTGTAATCGACATGGACGGTGCATTCCTCTGTGGCAATAAACCGCGTACCCATTAATATACCCTGATAGCCGAGCTTCAGCGCCTCGCTAAACTCATCTTCGGATCCAATACCGCCACCTGCGACAACGGGAACGTTTAAATCATCCAGACTGAGCAGCAATTCAAGCGACTCAATGGTCCCGGCGTGACCGCCGGCCTTATTGTTTATCGCGATCAGTCCGTCAACGCCTCCTTCAAGCGCCTTCAGCGCCCATTTGCGTTCAGTAACTTTATGATATACAAAACCGTTCACGGAATGAACCATATCGGCCACCCATTTGGGATTTCCCAGAGCAGTGACAAAAAAACGGACGCCTTCATCAATCGCGATTTCGACCCATTCCCGCATACGATTCTCATATGCCTTGGATGCTTTTTCAATAGTCGCGTTCATGCCGAAGGGTTTATTTGTGAGACTTTTGATTAGTCTTATTCCCTCACCGAACTCATGTTTGTGTACATAAACCATTGAGAGCGGCTGTATAATGCCAATCCCGCCCGCGTCAGAAACCGCGGCGATAAGTTCAGGATTGCTGCATGGGTACATTGCGCCGCAAATAATAGGAATGTCTATTCCGGCGTGCCTGGTGAAATCAGTTTCGATTTTCATTAACACCTCTTAAGCTTTTTATTGTCCGGAGCCGGCCACTTCAGGGCTTGTTTTTTTGGGACCTACCATGCTGACCATTGTGGCTGTTGTTACAATTTCACCATCCCGGTTTTTAAGGTGGATTTGCAGATGCTGTTCGCTTTTTTCATTGGATTCCAATGTAGGGCAACTGCATTCGGCAGTAATGATCCCACGGGCTTTTTTGATATAATCGATTGAAAAACTTTTAACGATAAAACGCGCGTCATCCGGCATGGCACTTACCAGGGCAAGGTTTCCGGCAAACTCCGCAAGATTTGCGAGGGCGATTGCATGAACGGATTGCAGATGATTTCTCACTTTTCTGCGTTCTTTCAGCTGTATTTCCGATTTGCCGGGGCTGATATTTTTAACAACAGCTCCCATGCTTCCCGTGTAGGGCACATAAAATCCGATTAAATGTGAAAAGATACGTTTTCCAAAGGGCAGGTTTGAGAAATGATTCCAGTATTTTAAAAAAGTGTTGTGATAGCGGACTGTTGTTTTTTTTGACTTCTGCATAGATTAATCAGCCTGTTTCTAAGAATATTTTTACGATTTAAATGTGTGTGTTCAGTGTAATATCGGCATTTATCCGCTTATGTTCAATTTTTTATTCACAAAGTCCTGTTTTGTAAACACAGGAATGTTTTGCTTGATAATTATTACAAATTATCATTATTTTTAGACAGGTCAGAATAACTTGGATAGGGTGTGTGATGAAGCAGTATATCAATAAATTTATCTGGATTATAGTCATTTTCTTTGGCTTTTTTGCCATAAAGGAATTCATCGCGACCTACCTGCTATTCAGGGATCTTCATCCATGGTTGGGATATTTTTTCCTGTTCGTAAGTGTGGCGGTAATTTTCTGGTTTGGCGTTAAGCCGGTTTTTCAGATTCTAAAGTTACCGGCATTGCCCGGACCCTATCATGGGAAGCCGGCACCGGATCATCATCTGAGAAAGATGGCGAAAGTCCTGTTGTCAAATCCAAACATCCACAGCCTTGCTGATGATCAGTGGATTGACGGGCTGCGTTCCGGCGATGCCGCTCGGATCAGAGAATCTATTAAAAAAATAAACCTGGATTTTGGGCGGAAAATCGGCGCAAAACGGAAAAAAGTGATTAATCAGATCTTTCTTGGAACAGCGCTCTCACAAAATGGAACACTCGACAGCTTTATTGTACTTGGCCGGGCAATGTATCTCATAAAAGAAACATATCTGTTGTACAACGGCAGGCCAAATTTAATAGGATTGATAAAAGTTTATAAAACTTGTCTTCATACAATGATCATCAGCGGAGGCGCGGAATCGGTCACGGATTCCATTACTGAAGTTATCATAAACAGTGTCGGTATTGCTAAAGAAGGCGGTAAAGGACTGCCAATTATCGGGGCGCTGATCAGCTCTTTTTCAAATGGTATGGTTAACGCGGTCTTGACTGCCAGGCTGAGTATGATAGCGGAAGCGTATTGTTCGAAGATTGAGATTGAATCCGAAAAGGAATTAAGCCCGCCGCTGCATGGAGTTATCGAAATAGTACGTACAATGACCAGTGATGTTAAAGATGTGATCATTCGCTCATATATGGGAAGAACGAAAAAAATCAGACTTAAATTCGGCGAAGAAGACAAAAATGGAGATAAAGAATTATCATGGATCAACAATTTTTATGATAAGTCTAAAAATATAACAAAAAATTTATTCGGTAAAAAAGATAACAAAAAATAAACTAATTTTAAAACAGATGCTGTATAGGGAATTGTTGTCCTATAAATAAAAATATTTCTCAAATTTTATTAAAACTGAGAATTTT
>JBFXGD010000130.1:0-10205 GCA_050178385.1 Calditrichaceae bacterium | reverse complement strand
ATCCATCAAAAAAGGAATGTAACAGATATTCTCAGCAAAGAGTTTGAAGGGATTAAAATATATTCTTTTGCCGATAAAGAAATCGAATTTTGTTTTCCGGATCAGGAGACGTTTGTTTTCGGGCATAAGCAAGCCGTAAGATCGTGGATAGAAAAATTAAAAGCCGGCGCGTATAAGAAGCCGGGCGGCAAATGGTTTGACGTAGTAAAGGATATAAAATATAAAAACGGGTTATATTTTACCCTGAATCCAAAGGGCGTCGTCGATAAGATGATGTCAGAGATGAAGCGTTTTGATGATTTACAAAGATTTGACGCGCTTAAATCGGTGGAAAAGTTAAGTTTCTCAATGGATATGGATGATGAACTAAGATTTGACGGATGGGGCAACTTTGGCAAAAAGGAAACCGCGGAGCTGTTTTTTGATTCAGCGAAGGGTTTTCTTGCAACAATAAAATTATCTGTAAGCGGTGACCGTAACGCGGTGGATATCGTTAACAAAGTTAAAATCATCCAAAAAAATGAAAGTGTGCAGATAAAATTTGAGCTCACCGGTGAAGACGCGCAAAAGCTGATTTCCCAGGGACGATTCCAAAGATTCGCAATAAAATAAAACTCTAAATGCAATCCCGGTAATTCTTTCATAGCCCGGGATTGTTTTTTTTATCACTAAGCCAATACATCCTTTTTTTACTGCTTCCACGCTAATCCACAAAAATTTCACAAAATTATAAAGTTGTCGAAGATCATAGATATGATTATCCACTTCCGTTATTTTAATCAAAGAAAAGGTTCGTTTTGTATATTTTTTAAGTTTCATAATGGAGGATTTGGCATGAAAGCAAAGCTGATCATATTTTTATCGGCGGGAATTCTTATGTTTGGTTGTGAAAATGATTCAACTTCTACGCAGGCGACTCTGGAGATTGACGCTGTTGTCGAACAATCCGCTTCAGTTGGATGGGAAGTGAATCGTATGGCGAGCAGCAGTAATGAAATTTCATTACTGACCGGTGAAAATGATTATACGGGCGATGCGGCGATTGGAAAAATTAACAGCGCCGAAAAGATGAAAACACAGGCTGTGAATATGCGAATTGAGGCGGTGGAATATCTGCCAAAACAGATGAGTCTGAGCAAAACAACCGGGGATTCTCTGTACTATTTTGAGGAATCTGTTAATCAGTCGACCGGTTTTGGAGTGCGTAAGGCGCTTTATTACAATTCGGAAACAGGGATCGCAAGATTTTATGAGACGATTTTTCAATTTCCAACCTGGATGAATATGGAGTATGATTCCAGTGAAATTAAAATAAGCACAAATTATACACTTGAAGATGAATCGGATGATTATATTGTAAGTCTTTATAAACTTCAAAATTTTAGAGATTCATTTTTTATAAATTATATCGAATCCGCTTTAACGGTAACTGGTTATGATGAGAATGACGTCACAGGTTTTACAGCTTCCATGGATGCCTATTATAATGAAGGCATGAATCTATCTCATCTTCGCCAGGCAGTGGTGATAAATATAGATCAATCGGGCACTTTGCGGGAAGATTTTGACTTTCGGGATGGAAAAACCGCCTATAACAGCGTTACTTTTTACGCCAACCATACAGGTGAATTTTCAAAGATGCTGAGAAACGGAACATCCATTTCCGGAACGTTTGACAGTGTTGAAGACGATCTTAGCGGATCTTATACAGAAATGATCGACTTTCCGGAAGGTTCATATATTGATCAAATTTATCGTTCAGCGGGGATAGAAATTACCTTGCCCGATTCTATTCTGAATATTTTGTTGGAGGAAGCGATATATTTTGAATCCGGAAATATCGACTCATCCAGCGCCGAAATTACGGTGCAAAATATATCCGGCGTGAAAACGACAGTAATGAATATAGTAAAATCAAATTCAGCTCACGGTACAATTACCGTTGAGGAGCGGGATAGTGAAAACACAATCAGCGGTAACTGGACAACCCGGGACAATTATTATATTGTCTTCGAGGCGGAATCTTATTTTGACGGAAGTTCTCATCTGTACTATGAAGTATATCTCTCGGAAACCGCATATGATAATGGGGATCCGGCGCTTATTACCGGAGATTATACTTTCGCGCCGGATCAGACCGGACAGGGAACACTGTTCTACAAAGGGAAATCGTACCTGATAACATTCAGTGATTCGGCTCAGGCAGAAGTAAGTTCAGACGGAGAGTCGGCGAGTATTAGTTTATTCTGATAAAAAAATAAAGGCGGATGCAATAGTGTCCGCCTTTTTTGCGTTTGGTATTAATCCTGACACCATTTTTTAAGAAACATCATAGAGCATTGATATTTTGATTATAAAACATAATAGGGATGAATACGTATATTAGTCATGGGACGTATTGAAATAAACAAAAACAATAATACAGGATAAATTGAATTTGTTTAATCAATGCCGCCTGTGACATTGGCGCGGCATTTAATTCCCTGTTAATTTAATCCGGGAGCAGCCAAATGCGAAGATTGTTAAGAAACACGATCATCTTTTTTCTGTTGGCGATAACCGTTAGCTGTGTGAATCGAATTCACCGATACGAGGGTAATCAGATTGTTGACGGCAAGTATGATTCAGAATATCCCTCACGTCCGGTTTCGGAACATCTGGTAAAAATCACCAAAAGCGTAAAATTAATAAGTATTTTCGCAATTTATGGCAGCTATGATATTTACGACGACAGAAATTTAAGAAAGGAAGGACTGTCATCTGATGATATCAGGACGAACGCGACATACCACTATATTTTTGAAAAACCGGCGACGGGTACGGCGACAATAATTTACGCGGAAGATAACAAGATAGCCATGCTCACCTGTGCCCATGTTGTAAATTTCCCGGATACAGTATTCAGTTATTTTAAGGATAAATTTGGCAAAGACACGCCATATATTAGAAATGTGTCGATAAAAGAGAGGCAGAGTAATCATATTCACGATGTTCCGGCGTATAAAAATTTTGAAATTATAGCCATTGATCCTGAAGAAGATATCGCGCTGATCGGTTTTGATCTCGAATATGACCGTCCTGCTGAACTCATTCCTGTTTTAAGTTATCCCACAGGCCGGGCTGAGGAGCTTGACTGGGGTACAAGGGTGTATCTGATCGGATACCCGAGGGGAAAGAAAATCGTTTCAAACAATATGGTCAGCAGTCCGAACCGGGATAAGAAGCACGGGTTTATAATTGATTCTGTATCTCCAAGGGGTATAAGCGGCGGATTGATATTCGCCGTTCGGGATGGTGTGCCGAATTTTGAAGTTGTAGGAATCGCGAGCGCTGTTGCCGCGGAATCAATGTACTACTTAAGCCCGGACAAGAATTTTGAGATGTCAGATTACGATGCCCTTCATAGTTATGATGGTGACCCATTTGTCCAAACTTATGATTCAGTTTTTTATGGAATCACATATGCCCTCTCGATTGAATCGGTAATAAAATTTATCAAAGAAAATGAATCTTTGATCAAATCTAAGGGCTACAATCCGGCACATTTTTTTGGCGGTCATATAAATCTTGATAAGAATTAAGGTATCCTTCGAATATATAGATAATAATAACGTGGATGGGCGTACTTGAATGTTAGAATTTAAGAAATTATATTTAGGGGTTTAAAACGCCTATAATTTCGCAGGAAATTTTAATTGAGAATCGTAGCATTCAGCGACACACACGGCTATCATGATAAGATAATAGTACCCGACGGAGATATTTTAATTTTCGCGGGAGATATGTGCACAAAGAGATCATTGCAAAGCGTTGAACAGTTTAACCGTTTTCTGGCCGGCCTGCCCCATAAATATAAAATTGTAATTGCCGGGAATCATGATTTCCCGTTTGAACGGCAACCCCATGAAGCAAGAGAACTTATTACCAATGCTATCTATCTCCAGGATGAATCAACTGAAATAGAAGGCATTCATTTTTACGGGTCCCCCTGGCAGCCCTGGTTTTTTGACTGGGCGTTTAATCTAAAGAGAGGACCGGCGTTGAAAGAAAAATGGGATCTTATCCCATCGAATACAGAAATTCTGATCACACACAGTCCGCCTTCCGGAGTTTTTGATCTTGTTGGTTATAAACATGTGGGGTGCGAAGAACTGACCACCGCACTGATGAGAATTAAACCAAAATATCATATTTTTGGTCATATCCATGAAGGTTATGGTATGAAAGAAATGAACGGAACAACATATATTAACGCCGCAATATGCAACAGCCGTTTTGAACCGGGAAATAAGCCGGTGGTTTTTGACTATTAAATGTAATCAACCAGTCCCCAAACCCGGAACGACACCGGAAATGCCCCTTTTATTCGGCACCATCGAATAAAGCTCTCAAATTCAGCGAAGGCGCTTTTTTATTTGCCGCAAGAGAGACATATGTCTGAGCAAAATGTTCTTTCCCGGCGCCAAGCACCGTGCTGACCGTTCCCAGCGCCACGGCAAGTTCATCGGGCGGGACCTGTTTTACAATCTCTTTCCAGATGGTTTCTTCAAGGATATTAAAAGCAGAGTGAACTTCGTAAAGATCAAATCCTTCGGCATGCCTTTCATTAGCGATTTTTTCGGTGTAGCTAAGCATGGGAATGATCTGTTTAGATAAAACGCACTCATTCATAACCTCGTAAAGCGTTTCTATTCTTACGCTGGTGGTTTCCGCAGGACTTTTTTCATAGTGAGTCAGACGGACGCGATTCATCATATTAATTGCAGATTCCAGAATGATCCGTTTTTCAGATTTTAACACTGTATTTAAATCCATAATAATCCTTTTCGTTTTGTAATTAAAGTGATAATAATTTCACAAATTTACACACCAAATGGAAGTAATATTTTTTTTCCCGGTTTGGGGAAGTGATTATAATTTATGATTTATAGGTTGTCTTTGTGCCCGTTGCTCAAATAGTAATGCCAGATCATTCTGGCTGCCACCGCCCGCCAGGGACGCCAGGGTTGGGCCATGTCAATCATTTCATCCCGTGAAGGTCTTTTCGAAAAAGATTTTAATTTTTGCAAAGCTGTTTGAAGCGCTAAATCCCCGTCAGGCCAAATATCCGATCGCCGCAAAGCCATTAATAGATAAATATCGGCTGTCCATAGGCCAATGCCTTTCAGCTTGAGTAATTCCTTCCTCGCGGTCTCCTCATCAAGGATGTTTAAACCATCCAGGTCAATTTGTCCGTTAAGAATTGAATTCGCTAAATTTCTGCAATACAGCGCTTTCTGACGGCTGAATCCGACAGCTTTTAGCTCCACGTCGTTCAATGTGGTAAAATTTGCGGGTGTGACGGATTTTATCGTGTCCCGCAATTTGTCGAAAGCCGCCTTAGCGGAGGCAAGTGACACCTGCTGTTCGAGTATGATATGAACAAGAGTCGAAAAACCGGGATCTCTGTTCCACATCGGAGGAGCTCCGAACCGAAGATAAATTTTTTTCAGATCCGGATCTGCTTTACAGAGGAAGCTTAATCCTTGATCGAAAGTCTGAGTGTTTAGCGTATTGATCATTTATTTTTTTTTTGAAAAACCAAAATTCATAATTGAGAACAATAATTTTAATCAGACGGGAGCCGTAACATCTGAATGCATGGCCGCTTCCCAACCCAATATAGCCTTTTTTCGGGCTGCCCCCCAATGATAATTGCCAATCCGTCCCATTTTATGAATAACCCGGTGGCATGGGATAATGAAGCTGACAGGATTTGATCCGACGGCATTGCCAACCGCCCGGCTGGATGAAGGGTGTCCGATATTGCGGGCGATATCATCATAGGAGGCAAGGGCTCCGGCGGGAATTTTCAGGAGGGCTTCCCAGACCTTTAATTGAAAATTTGTTCCTTTTACAAATAGTTTTAATGAAACCGGATCCGCGTTGTGCAAAAATATTTTATGATAATAATCAGAAGTTGTTTCTGAATTTTCAATTAACTCAGCATCAGGCCAGTTTTTTCTTAAGGTCTCTAAGCCATCTTTTCTGCCGGATTCATCATGGAAAGATAATCCGCAAATGCCTCTCCCGGTTACCGCGATCAGGCAACAGCCGAAGGGGCTTTCATGAAAACCGTAATTTATCTTAAGACCGGCGCCTTTAATCTTGTATTCACCCGGTGTAACGGCGTCAATACTTATAAACAGATCGTGCAGCCTCCCCGGCCCGGACAAACCCGAGTCGTAAGCCGCATCCAGAACACTGCGTGAATCGGCAAGCACTTTTCGGGCATGATCAATGGTCAGAAACTGCAGAAAACGTTTGGGACTGATTCCTACCCATTGCTTAAATACCTTTTGCAGGTGGAATGAACTGACTCCAAGACCCGCTGATAATTCTTCAAGCCCGGGCTGTTCACGGAAGTGATCATCCAGATACAGAATGGCTTTTTCGATCAAATTATAATGTGATGACATAAAAATTCTCCACTGATTTAACACATGGAGAAAATAATAAATCAGCTGACTATAAATCCACCCGATTCTTGGGTATTTTTTTAAAAAATAATCAAGAGTTACCGGGCGCAAAAAAATATTATGAGCAAAAAATAATTTGGATAGACAAAAAGCAATTAATCGTCATTGCGTTGAATTCTGCCGGCGACATTTGTAATATCCAGTCCTCCGCTACCGGAATCATCAATAATCACATCCTTCTCTACACCGTCAATAGTAATGGAACCTGAGCCGTCATCGACCCTGACGCTGCCGCCTATCTGACTGATATTCACATTGCCGCTTCCATCATCAAGAGTAACATTTCCCCGGACGTTCTTTATTTTAACATGACCAGACCCGTCGTCAATATCAACGTTTCCGGATACGTCATCAATCTCCAGATCTCCTGAGCCGTCATCGATGAGCAAATCGCCGCCAACACCCCGAACCACCAAATCCCCGGAGCCGTCGTCAATCTCAACATAGGAATTCATGTTGTTGATTTCAATATAACCGGAGCCATCGTCGACATATAATTTCAACGCCGCGGGCACTTTAACGGTCAGATTGACTTCGATATCAGGATATTTATCAAGAATAGTAGAGAAAAATGAGTGACCGTCTGAATTGATCTCACTTCTGAGAATCGCCTGACTGCCTTCTCTTGTTAGCTCAAGTTTAAGGTACTCGTCGAGATACTGCCTGATTTCTTTTTCGTTGCCGTTTTTACCGACTATATCGGCATTTACCTGAATTTCATCCAGATTTTCATCACCTTGTATTTTTAGAAATCCGGCACCGCAATAAATTTTGAATGTTTCAATTCCGTCAGTGTTTAAATTCAATTTACGAACGTTAGAATTATCAACAGCCATTGCGGGCAGGGAAACCAGGATAATCAACCATATTATTATCGCTTTCATAACATCTCCACGTTTTTCATACAGTCTGCTGAAAAGAAATTATAGATATTGTAATAAAAGACTACGAGACAATTCTGAAAAGGTTTGTTTTAATCAAAAAAAATTACATTATTCCCGATGCTTATTTCAAAAGAAGCAACCGCCGCGTGAGTGTCATCCCATTATCCGATCGAAGGCGCGCAAAATAAACACCGGAAGGCAATAATTGTCCGTCATCATTTTTCCCGTCCCAGTAAACCGTATATCTGCCGGCAGTAAATGAATTTTTGACAATATTATTTACCAATTTTCCCTCTATGCTGTAAATATTTAATTCCAGTTCTGAGAAACGATTTACGGTAAACGGAATAATGGTGCCAGGGTTAAATGGATTGGGATAGTTGTGTTCAAGAATAAATTCAGCTGGTTTTAGAGATGATTGATCATCAATGGATGTGGCGACCGTTGGTTTAAAACGGTAGATTTTTCCGTCAAACGCGCAAATATACAATTCATTATCCTGATCGGTGCCAAAAGAAGAAACATTAAATGATGCATCCAGCAAAAGTGAATTTACAGCAGGGTTCAGGCCGTCATACAGGAGAGACCAGATTCGGCCGCTTACGTAATCGGCGTAAATGTATTTTCCCTGCAATTCCGGCACGGATTCTCCGCGGTAAACGTGGCCTCCCGTAACCGATGCGCCTGATGAGCGGCCATATTCCCATATGGGAAAAGTAAGCCCGGTTGTATCGCACCCGCTGGAAGGATTATAACAATGAGTGGCCTCCATAATCCGCCAACCGTAATTTTTACCCTTTTTAATAATGTCGATTTCTTCATAGGCGTTTTGGCCCACATCGGCGGTCCACAACATTCCGGTGACAGAATCAAAACTGAAGCGCCATGGATTTCTCAACCCGTATGCGTAGATCTCCTCTTTGTATCCTGATTGATTATTGCTGAACGGATTATCGGCGGGGATTGTATAGCTCATTGTATCGGAAACCTGATTGACATCAATCCTTAAAATGGAGCCGAGAAGTGTTGTTAAATCCTGGCCGTTTCCGTCTGTTCCATGCTGATCACCACCCCCTCCACCGTCTCCCAAAGCAATATACAGATAACCATCCGGTCCGAAAGCGATTTGACCACCGTTGTGATTGCTTTCCGGCTGGGGGATCTCAAGAATGATTAATTCGCTGATTTTTACGGCGGAATCAGGATTTGTATCCGATACCTTAAATCTTGAGATCACAGTTCTTCTTGGAGAAGATGCGGTATAATCCACAAAAAAATAACCGTTGTTTTTATAATCCGGATGAAAGGCTAATCCAAGCAGTCCCTCCTCATTGCCGGAGTCGTTGACCTCGTCTTTAAGATTTATAAATTCACTTTTTTGAGTGACCGCTAAATCATTTTCAAATACATAAATAATCCCTTGCTGTTCAACAACAAAAATCCTGTTTCCGTCATCCCCGGCAGATTGCAGATCGACGGGACGTGTAAAGGAAAGGTTGGGAAATGCCTCTATCAGCTCAAACTGCGCGTAAACAGAGACGGTATTAAGACCAAAACAAATTATTAAAAGCATTAATCGTAAAAAATTCATATCTTGCCTTTCCTTATAATTGGACATCCGATGTATGCTTTTTGATTGAAAAAGGATTCCGGTTCCGCCGGTTTAGCGATCAATCCCCGATTAAATTGTGTAAATTGAAGGGAATGATCAGCTTTTTTAAAAAAAAGTAATATATTAAACCGGATATCCGATATAGATATTTCACGGAAGAAAGGGAAAGTCCGTTTGACACTCAGGAATCCGCGTGAAAAAGATGATCTTATCTATTTATTTAATGCATGGTTATCAACGTTTAATTATATGAACTTTTTAATGAGCAGGAGGATGCATGCGAATTTTTACGGTAGTCCTTTTTATTTTATTTACGTCAAATGTATTCGCGCAAACCGCAAAGGCAAAATTCTTTATCGGTGAAGTGCGTGTGAAAAAAGCAACCGAGCAGGGAACCTGGAAGAATCTTACCCTAAAGACGGAGCTGGAAAACAAAGATCTGATCCGGACAGGTGAGAAATCACGCTGTGAGATTCTTCTTCCTGATGGTTCGATTACGTACATTTCGGAAAACTCAATGCTTGAGCTTCGAAATATCAGCAATCCGGAAACTTCGGGTATTGAAATATTCACCGGGTTTGGAAAATTTCTGTTTAAGGTTAAAAAAATAATTTCAGGGAACTTCCGTGTAGGCAGTCCCGCGGCTGTTGTCGCCATCAGGGGAACCGAATTCGTTCTTATTAATGAAGGCGGTCAGACAGAGCTGATGGTAAAAAGCGGTGTGGTGGATTTAAGCGATCCGGCGCATGTCACAACGATACAGGTGCAAACAGGTCAGAAGTCTGTCACGATCGCGGGTGAAGCGCCGCAAACACCATCGCTCATGAGCGAAAAGGACTTTGATCTTTTTGAAGAAATGACATCACAACCGGAAGAGATGAATCAGGAATCGACAGAAAGCGGAGAAACGGTCAAGCCGGAGCCTAATGAAATTAAACAGGACCCACAGCCGTCCAATGGAGATGATATACAGAAGCCGGATAAACGATCAAGTGATGGCCCCGGATTCAGCGCGGGTGTTTCAGTCGGCGCCGTTTTGATTGATGATCAGATTTATAACCAGATCGGCATCAGGCCGGAGTTCTCCATAGGCAAACTGGGTGTGGCTCTGGATCTCAGTTTATATATGGATAAGGACGGAAATATCCGGGAGGAGAACTGGGATGAATTCAGTGATATATTTGAAAAAAT
>JBFXGD010000129.1:0-10205 GCA_050178385.1 Calditrichaceae bacterium | reverse complement strand
CCAAAAACAAAGGATATCCTGGATAAATACAGAATAGAAGAAGATACTTTTAAGATATTTGATATTGATCCCAAGGGCCGCCGGCATGTGGCATCCATGGGGATTTATATATTTAAAAAAGAAGTGTTGATCAATCTTTTAAGCAATAACGATAATGAGGATTTCGGCAAAGAAGTTATCCCTTTGAGCCTTCCTGATAACAAGGTTATCTCCTATTTCTTTGAAGGATACTGGGAGGATATCGGTACCGTTCAGGCCTTCTTTAACGCTCATCTGGACTTGACTCAACCTATTCCGAAATTCAATTTTTATGATGAAAGCTATCCTTTTTACAGCAGACCGAGATATTTGCCGGCATCAAAGATAAACAATTGCCATATAAATCAGTCCATCGTTTCGGAAGGATCAATTATTCTGGGATCCATCATCGAACAGGCAGTGATTGGTATTCGTTCGTTTATCGATGAAGGTACGCTGATTCAGCGGGCGATCGTCATGGGAAACAGTTTCTATGAAACCATTGATGATCGTGAAAAGAACTTAGATCAGGTTAAGCCAAATTTAGGCATCGGGCGGAACTGTATCATCAAAAATGCCATTATTGATATGGATTGTTATATCGGAAATAACGTCCAGCTGATAAACAAAGACAGCCAAAATGAAGTTTTTACGGATTCCTACGCGATTCGTGACGGCATTATAATTATTCCAAAGGGAACGGTGATCCCTAATAACACCATAATATAACCACGGTTATTCCGGACAGGAAGTCTTAACAGTTCTGGGCTTATGAGTAAAAAATATGTCTTCTTCAAATTATTTAATGATCTTGACGACCCGTTCGAAATAGAGGAACTATCATTTTTAGAAATTGAATCATTATTTGATAAGCCGAAACCTCTCGCAAACGTCTTTGAATTACTGAATTATCAGGATCTCAGGCATTTGATTTTACGTGAACCGAGTTTGCAGCAGTACCTGACGGATTCGATTCCTTCATTTGGCCGGCATGGATATCTGTGGGTTGGTGAACAAATATCCCGTCTTCCGGATGCCATTTTGCGGTTGGGATTGACAAAAGAGATCATATTAATCCAGCATATTGCCGATCCTGTACCTTTATTTCTCCGCGCGAAGGTTCAGAATTTACCGTTTAGTGAGACAGGCACCAAAGAATGGCGCATCTACCGCTTTCCTACTTTTCAATATTTGCTTGAACGTGCTGATTATATTTCGCTGATGAGTAAAAATGACTCAGACGTTGATAAATATATTAAGTTTCTGGATGAATATTTTAAGCCCGGTTTTCATGCCGGCGGTGTAAAGGCTTATCTGGCGGATCATGAAATGCTGAATGCCAATAACGGCGGATTCTCACTGGTCGGAACGGATATGCGGGCATATTCTGACCGGAGTAAAACCGTCTGGATGCGTTCTGTTATTAATTACATGCTTCCTGATATTAACAAAGTCCTGTTTAATCCGTTTTGCGGAACCGGAAGAATCCTGGCAGAAGGTCTTTTGTCCGAACAATCGGTCTTCGGCGTTGAGCTGAATCCGTTATCCAGCCTGTTCTCAGAAAGCACCATTCACAGTTTTGATTTTGAACCGGAAACCTATAAAAAAGCAATTGCAGAAATTTTGTCGCAAATACAACTGCTGGTTTCCAGTAAACCTGTCGCGCAAACCGATTTGTTTCTGGATAGGATTGAATCGCGCTTTATGCCTTTCTTGAGAACTGAAAGGGATCGCCTTAAAAATCAAAAAACACGCATTTTTTCTGATGAAATTTTAAAATATATCATAGCTGCCAGGTTTTTAATTACATCAAAATATATCACACGGTCCCATTCGATTAATTCATTTTTAATGACATCGCTTTCGATTTGCGTCTCTAATTTTTTAAGAAAAAAGCAGCAGATAAATTTTATAACAAGTTATTCATCTCAGCTGCGAGAGTTGTATCTGAAGCAGTACGTGTTTTATCGTCTCAAGCGGATTCTCTCACCGGAAACCGGTCCGGGTGAAGTGTACAACAGAGATTTACTCACCATGTCGGTCATCGATTCAAACAGCGCCGACGCATCTATCGCCTGGCTCCCTTCCACAATAAAGAAAGCCGGTTTTGGCAATGACAACCTTCCGATCCGGCTGCTCGATCTTCATGGCTTGTCAGGTGAATTGGAACAAAAACTGTTTGGCAATAACCTAAATGAAGACTCTGAGTACAAAAACTTAATGAATCAGATCGCGCAAAAAAGTGACCTGTTTGCCCTTCACGGCGAATATGGCCAGGCAATCATAGAAAAATTATACTATGGAAACAGAAAAGATGAGGCCGTAGGTCTTTTGAAATTATGGGGAAACCATTTAAAAGCTCTGGAACAAATAACAAGAATTACCAGGGCCAACGCAAAAATATGTCTGATTGTAGAAAATTTATATTTTAAGATCGGCCGCCGGTTTGAGTTAATAAACAATGAGCAAATACTGATTGATCTTGTTGCCCGGCATCAGGATATAGCGCCCTTACAATTGGTAAATCATCATAGAAAAACGCTGAAGAAAAAACATTTCGGCCGGCAAATGACGGCGGGGATCTTTATATTTGAAAAACATCTCTAAACACAATTAATGGTATAACCGCCCAATAGGATCAGCACAAGAATTTTAAAGATTCAGATATTATTCAGTTCATCCACGGCGGCATTTACCGAATCATGAAAAATAAATACGTTAATGAGCTGCGTCATGACAAAGACACTGCGTGTTTTCTCACTCAGTCCAACCAGACGCAAATGGCCGTCGGCCTTATTTAATGTTGTCAGGCATTTCATAATCATTCCCATTCCCATGCTGTTTATCCAGTTCAGATGTGTCAGATCAAAAACCACCCGGATGACACCATCCTGTATCAGTGAACACACATCATCATAAAGCTCTTTTGTTTCCGGGGAACCCATTAGCTTTCCCCGCAAAGACAATACCGCGACTTTCTGGTATATACTTTCTTTAATTTTCATCGTGGATCCATGTTTTTCTCACACCTTTTATAGTGACGATTGCTCAGAAAACTAACTGATAGATCTGTCCGACACAAGAATAAGATAATTTCATACGGAAATATAATAAATATTTGCCAACAGATTTAAACAATATCTGTTCACCAGGATGAAAATTCTAAAGAGGATAGGTAATAAATTCGATGATTATTATAATATAATGTTCAAGTTAGGGGAATTTAGTGTGACTTTCATCACCGGGTTTTTGTAACGTAGATCACTGATTTAATTCAACTTGATTGTTATAATTGGAACAAAAAGAAATAAATAACCGTTCTAATCGGTAATTTGTAAGTAGAACCAGCATAGAGAGGTAAAAGATGAAATTAAAACTAAAAATCAAAATTAAGTCTAAGTTATTTATATTTAATACAGAGACCGTGCAGGAATCAGCGCATCAATACGACCGGCATACTAACGTCTCCCGTATGTATACTACTGTTTACCGTAACCTGCCATCACATACCGCTATAGATAAAATTTCACTTGCCTCATAATTAAATTTTTATATCCCCCGTTTATTAGCTTTGTCCGGCCTGCTCTAAGCAGTGGAGCTAAAATTATTGGCTCTTTTCAATAGATTTAATCCTGATGATGTCGAGAATCCTGTTGAATGCAGCTTCAGGAGTTATCCCAAAGGATGGATCAAACGGACCGGGAGCTTTGTCCGCGCTCTGCAAATGGTGGTGATCGCTAAAAACAGATGCGGGTGACCAGACATCTGTCTTTGTATATCCGAAAATCGCCAGTGTCGGGGTTTTTAACGCCACAGATAAATGATTAAGCCCTCCGTCATTGCAGATGAACAGGGCGCTTTTGGAAATTAACGCCCCGGCCTGATTAAAGTCGGTTTTTGGCGCGGTTACGGGCTTGTTTTGCATCCGCCGCGCAATTTCATCCACGATGTCTTTTTCCGAAGGTCCCCAGAGTAGGATAACGTTATAATCTGTATTATTGATAATAAGATCGGCCAGACCGGCATACCCTTCCTCATGCCATCTTTTACTCCAAACCGGACTTCCGGGTGAAATACAGATAAATTCACCTTCAGGGATTTTTTTGTTCGCCAGCCATTGATCGATATATAAATGGGATTCTTCCTTGATATGAAAGAACAGTTCATAGGGCTGTTCGGTGATACCCAGTGGGGTCAATATGTCAAATTTTCTCGAGCCGTTATACCTGACCGGGCCCCTGGGAGCCCTTAAATTATATGTGAATTTCCAGTCAGCGTCTGCCCAGCCCAGCCGGTACTTTGCGTTACTGAAAAGGACCGCCTGCCCCGAACCCGGATTATTTTGCTGATCAATAATCAGATCATATTTTCGGCTTTTGATGTTTAGAAAAAGCTTTATTCTGGAAATGATTTGGCGGATACCTTTTTCCGTTTTTTCTGTTATCACGCGGTTCAGATATGGATTTTTGAATAAAACCTGATCATAGGGTTTGCGTACAAGAAAATCAATTTTCGCGGTCGGGAACTTTTCGCTCAGCGCCTTGAGATATGTGGTAGAGAGAATAACATCTCCAAAGGGCTGAAACTGGATAATTAATATTTTTTTGATTTCAGCCGGATCAATCTGCCCGGTGGAATCCTTACCTGTAATCAACATATTGTTTCTCTTCGGTCAGATGGGAGTTGAATTTCTTGTTAATGGCGCTTTTAATTCTGGCGCGCTCATCATTGGTAAAATATACTTTTCTGGCAAGCTGTATAAATTCATCGTCAAAATTTTTGTTTTTTTCTTTTATTCTTAAAGCGTCTTCCACATCCCAAAGAACAAGATTGATTCTTTCCAGTTGTTTATATTCTTCGGAATTGGGAGTGAGTCCGGCCAGATTCATCGCTTCTTCCAGAATGCGATACTCCTTTTTGATGTTCTTCAACTTACCGGGATCATTTATTTTTTTTGTTTTTATGGATAAAATTGTCAGCTTGTCAACAAGCTCGCCGACGGAAATTTCGACTTCCATTTTTCCCTCAAAGTAAAATTAGCATTATCATGTTCAAAGAAATTGTGTTCTGAATAATATCAGCAGAATGTAGTCATTATATACCCAAAACCGGAGAAAAGTTCCCATAAATAATCTGACGTTTGTAAAATAGACCGAACTATCAAAATTACGGGATATTGCCCCTATATGGGCTGAAATAATAGCAAGAGATCATGGTAATGGAAGCAATATTAATTAACAGATTCCTTGATTTATCATAACAGTCCGGTTTATATCTGTAACTAAAATTCTTCCTCATCCAATTCCGCGGATTGAAATAAATTTATCAGATACTGGCGCGCGTTCAATTGTGATTTATTATACTCTTTATTTATTCTGCTGTCCGGTTTCAGCCGCCATTCATCCGTTTGATTTTCAAGGGCATCAATAAATTGCCATTTGTACCTGTAGCGCTCACCCTCCAGTCGTTTGAGAGCCTCAATTTGCGCGTCGGAAAATAAATTCCTGTCCAGTTTTTTATTCAACGTCAGCGGATCTATAAATAAAGCTGAAATTTCCGATGCGTCGATCGTTTCTCTGATTTGCAGATTGTCAAGGCTGGTCAGACGTTTAAGAGTTGAAGACAGCTTCACGGAGTTATGATATATCCTTCCCTGCAGTTTCAACAGATCCGGGTCGTTAATTCCTTTTGTCTGAAGAGAAGTGAGGACTTCCTGGGTGATGATATACTCGGTTTTACGGCTTACCTGCTGGTTAAAAACATTTTGTAAAAAGAAAAGAGCGACGAAGGTAATAATACCGGAGATAACCGGTGTGGTGACCCATCCGGTGGCAATTTCACCGAGGACATTGTAGCGAACGCCTTTTCCGCCTTTTATCAAACCAATGCCGATGATGGCTCCGACAACTGCCTGTGTGCTTGAAACCGGGACCAGCGGTATGGTGGGTAAACCTTGCTGAAAGAGCCAGGATTCCAACTGCTCGGAAGAAAAAAGAAACAATACGATCGCTTGGGAAAGAACGACAACCAGAGCCGAAATGGGGGACAATCTGAATAAATTCTTTCCAACGGTGGCCATAACCCTTTGTGAATATGTAAATATGCCCACAGCGATCGCCAGACCGCCCAGAAAAAATAATTGCTGCGCGCTTGATAATGTAAAGAGTCCATAAACATCGAGCGGTTCGAACGGGGTCACCGGGACAAAAACACCCATTACATTTGCGATATTATTCGCGCCAAGACTATAAGCCCCAAAAGCGCCGGCGATGGTCAATGCTATCCGCAGATAATTATCACTGCTCAGCATATGAAAATGCAGATTATTTAGGATGAGTTTTAATAAACTGAACAGAAGAATCGCGAATATTGCCGCAAGAACAGGACAGAGAAACCAGGTCAGCACAATTTTGGTGAGCGAGTCATAATCCGTCACTGAACTGGTGAAAAAGTTCCAGCCCACAATCCCGCCTACAATAGCCTGAGAGGTTGAAACCGGTACCTTGAGCCGTGTCATTAGAAATACGGTTAACCCGGAGGCCAGCGCCACCATAAATGAGCCAGCGATCGCGTTGACAGCGCCTAATTTTCCAAGTGTGTATGCCGCGCCCGAACCGCCTATGACAGCGCCAATGATCACAAAAACACTGGCGATCAGCGCCGCGGTTTTAAAACGGATCATCCGGGTTCCCACCGCGGTTCCGAATACATTAGCCGCGTCGTTGGCGCCCAATGACCATCCAAGGAACAGCCCGCTGGTTAGAAAAAGAAAGATCATCAAAATACCCTGAACCTAAATCATACGTTTTATGGTGTAGATGGCCAGTCGGTCGGCTACGTTTTCCGCGCGGTCGGCAAGACTGTCAACATGAAGGGCAAAATAACGCAAATGTATTTTCTGACTCAAATCAAGCTCCTGCATCTGAAAAATATGGCGTTTGAGGTGATTTCCCAATTTATCGGCTTCTTTTTCATAAAAATAAACTTTATGGAGATGGTCTTTCACGGCCCGGAAATCCAGGAAAAACGATCTGGTGGCCTGAACAACCGATTCAGCCGCCTGAGTGGCCATCTCGGCAAGGTCGGAAAATTCTACATTTAATACGGGTGGTATAAAGGGGTTTTCCAGAGAGAATTGATTGAGTGTCTCTTTCTCCGTGTCAATGACATTATCCATGGTTTCCAGCAGTCCCAATACATCTCCGCGGTGTTCGGGAATTAAAGAGTGGCTGTACAGATCGGTTTCGATGCTTCTGCGCAGGTTGTCGGCTTCGGCTTCTAACCGGTCAATCGTTCCGATTCTTTGATCAAAACTATCCTGATTATTATCCAAATAGTTCTTTAAGCCTTCCTTAAATACAATGCCTCCCTGACTGATAGCGTCAAGATATTGATCAATTTGCCGTTCGAGAGCTTTTGTGGTTTTGAAAAGTAATGGCATAATGCTTCCCCGGGTTAGGTGTAAGGGACTCATATAAATCTATCATAAAAAAAAGCTATTTCCAATTTTTAAAGGGATTGCTTACCAGGTTTGAGTTATAGTACCGGACATCCGATGAGACTTCTTCTCCAATCCAGTCGGGGAAATGAATGACCTGATTTTCATGAGTCAATTCAATTTCAGCCAGGATCAGTCCTTCATTTTCTCCTTCAAATTCATCAATAACCCATGCCATTCCTTTATAATCAATCGAATATCTGGTTTTTTCCAGGATGGGCTGTTCGCATAAAGTCCGCAATATTTCTTCTGCTTCATCCTTTGGGATTTCAAATTCAAACTCTCTGCGCGTCAGGCCGTTATTTCTACCTTTAATAGTAATAAAAGCCTTTTCACCGGCAACACGGACACGGGTAGTTCGGTTGAGGTGGGTGGACAAGTAGCCCTGGCGGTACTTTTCTCCCGAATACGCTCCGCGCCAGGAATCATTTCTAACCAGAAATTTACGCTCAATCTCGATTCCCATAAAATCGTCCTGTCTCTTTCCAATTTAAATGATAAAGTAATTGGACTGTTGTACAAGAAGTGAAAAATATATTTCATCATGGTCAACAATTTATTTTGAAGCGCCGATAACGATGCCCGAGATATCCCTGCCTGAGGGATTCTGATAGATTTGAAGATCAAACTGCGGCACCACCGCGAGAATATGATCAAAAATATCGGCCTGAATCGCTTCGTAATTCTGCCAGACAATATCATTGGTAAAGACATAAATTTCTATCGGCAGACCGGTTGGTCCGGGTGGAAGCTGTCGCACCATGTTGGTCATTTCCTGATTAATTTTCGGATGCCTTTTTATATAGGCTTCAATATATGCCCTAAAGGTACCGATGTTGGTCATTCGCCGGCCGTTTACCAGCCGTTCGTTTTCAATATGATATTTTTTGTTATATTCAGTGAGTTCCTGCTTTTTCTTTATGATGTAATCTGTGATTAACTGGAATTCTTCAAAACGGCTGATCATCTCCTCATCACAAAATTTGATGGTATTGAGATCGATATGGACCGCTCTTTTGATCCGTCTTCCGCCGGCCTGCATCATTCCGCGCCAGTTTTTAAAGCTGTCTTCGACAAGCTTATGTGTCGGGATAACCGTGATAGTCTTATCCCAGTTCTGAATTTTGACAGTGTGTAAAGCGATATCAATTACATCGCCGTCGGCGCCGTATTTGGGCATTTCGATCCAGTCGCCGATATGGACAAGATCATAACTCGATATCTGTAAACTAGCGACAAATGAGAGAATGGTATCCCTGAAGATCAATAAAATGACGGCTGTCAGAGCGCCCACACCCCCTAAAATGGTCCATGGTGATTGCCCGGACAATAATCCGATGATAAATATGATGGCGATGATGTAAATAAAAATATTGGTGATCTGAATGTAACCTTTAATGGGGCGCTCTCTGGCTGTGGGAAGATTTTCATAATAGCGGTTAAGGACGCTAAGGAACGCAGTTATGCTTATAACAAAGACCCAGATTAAAAGTACCTGGCTTACGCGAACGATGATTCCGGATAATTTGGGAAACAAAAACGCAAGATTATAGACAACAAGTATAGGAACAATATATGAAATCTTTTTTAGTATATTACTTTCAAGGAGCACATCATCCAACTGGGTCTTGGTTTTTCTGATAATTCTTTCCGCGAATCTAAGCAATATTCTGGCAACGATTAGATAAGAGATAAAACACAATACGCCCACACCGGCGGCAACCATCATATCTGAAACAACAGGATAAGCGGTATTAAAAATCTTTAATCTTTCAAAAAACATTTCATCTCCCGGATAAACAAACTCTCAGGCAGCAACAGACCAGTTTCAACTGACGCGTTTAACTAACGGGCTGCCGGATGTACTCATATTGTATTAAATATAAGGAAGAGATGATATACATCTCAAATTGAAATTCGATCGCAGGGGAAGACAATACAAACAAAAAAACCGGTGGCTGAAACATCACCGGTTTTGTATTGATAATTGAAAGTTAGAAGAATAGATAAAAGTGTCATCTAAAATTGATAACTTAAGCCTAATTTAGCAGGCTCAGCAGTAACTCTAACCTTTTCCAGCGCAAAATAGGTATTTACCACTCCCGCAATCAGGAAAGTATAACCGAGTAAATTTTTCCTGCTTTTTTCGCTTCTAAGGGTCGAATAATCGGCATTGGGATTCGACTCACCGGCAATATCCAATTGGTCTTCTTTTAAGATCTCTATTTTATCATCTATTTCGCCGGCTCTTTTAAAGCAGTCATAACTTATGCCAAACGCTACAATACTAAGTGATATTAGTTTAAGGTGCGGGTACTCATATTTACTTTTTTGTGAAATATTCAGGTCAGGCACAACCAGCTTTTTATCCAAAAAAGTGACTGCATCTCCCTGCTGCAGGATCTTTGATGTCTCATCATAATTTATTCTGCTTTCCACAATTTTATCGATTTCGCTTTTGTCAAAGGTGTGCAGAGAGAGATCCGAGGCGGCGACTATAATTTTTTCATCATCAGATTCCAGTAAATTTACATTAACCATGACTCTTCCATCCTTAAAATGGATTTCATCGGCAAGAGAAACCTTGGCCAGTCCAAAAACCAGTATTAGTAAAATCAGATTTTTCACAACGATACCTCCACAATTTTGTAAAAACTATTATTGCAACAAATAAAATCATTATACAGAC
>JBFXGD010000128.1:0-10295 GCA_050178385.1 Calditrichaceae bacterium | reverse complement strand
TGACGGGGATAATCTCACGGATATCGTCAGCATGTCGTGGCTCAGTTACTCTAGTTTAATACCGGTTGCCGATGAAGACGCGCGCTGGTGGAAACAGGTGTCCGCCGATTCATGGACGCAGCAGCAGGTTATACAAACATCATATGGCGGAAATGACGCGGTCGTAGCCGATCTGGATGAAGACGGTGATATGGATATCGTCGGCGCGGGGTATAAACATAAATCCGTCGGATGGTGGGCGAACAACGGCAGCGGTGTGTTTAATACGATAAATTCCATTAAAACGCCATTCACGTATACGAGAAATGTCGTTGCCGCCGATCTGGACGGCGACGGTGATTTGGATATCGCCGCCTGCGCGGATACCGACAATACGATAAGCTGGTTTGAAAACGACGGAAGTCAGAATTTTACAGAACATACGGTGACGACTGATTTCACCTACGCCTATTTTGTTTCCGCGGCCGATATGGATGGAGATGGTGATATGGATCTGATCGGTACCGCTCAGGACAAAATCGAATCCGGTGGAACCATAGCGGGGCAGCTCGCCTGGTGGGAAAATGATCTGAATGAGATCCGGTCTGTCAGCGCCGGTGATCAGCCCGCTGAAAATTTTTGGAACAATAAGGTTTCCATTGATTTTGCGTCCGGATCAGCCGGTGATGTCTCGGTTTTTTATAATCAAGGGAAAAATACCAATCGAAGCCATCTCGCCAGCGGGATTGATCATATCGCGGAAAAAGGCAAATATACGGTCGTGACAAATAAGACCGTTTATGATTGCAGCATCAATTTCTCATATGCCGGAATCAGTGAATGGAGCGCCATAAATAACGAATCCGATCTGGTGATCTGTTTTTGGAATGATCAGACGGGGATGTGGGAAATCGCGGGTACTTCACAGGATGTCATCGCGGATAAGGACAGCATTCTTGTTCGGGGTCTGACCACGCAACTAAAACGCTATTCTTTATTCACCATCGGTTCAAGCACAACCGATAATTCCCTGCCGGTGGAACTGGTCAGTTTTAAAGGCACAGTGACCGAAGAAGGAATTCTGCTTAATTGGGCAACAGCGAGCGAAATTGAAAACCGCGGTTTTGAAATATGGAGAAAATCCGGGGAAGATTCCATATTTAGTTCAATTGCTTCCTATCTGACTGATTCGGCTTTAGAGGGGCTTGGTACATCCGGTCACGGACGGAAATATTTTTATACGGACAAGCAGGTCCGAACCGGTGAAATTTATACTTATAAGCTGATTAATCACGACTATAACGGCCGCATAAATGAAAACCGGAAAATTACCATAACTTTTATCCCTCAGAATATTTTCAAAATTGTGGATCCCGGAATACCAAACAGCATCAGGCTCGCTCAAAACTATCCTAATCCTTTCAACGCGAGAACATCCATTGAATTCAGTGTAAGTAACCTTGATAACAAGAGTTCTGGCCGGATTGTTCTTGATATCTATGATATTCTCGGGCAGAGGATAAAAACCCTTTATGACGGAACACTAAGTGAAGGCACATATTTGCTAAGTTGGGATTCGATGGATCAAAATGGCCATCCGGTCGCTTCCGGACTCTATTTTTACCGTCTTACCGCGGATGATCAAACCATTATAAAGCGACTTTTGTTACAAAAATAAAATATTCGGATAAATCCCGCTTATAATTTGGTTACATCATAACACTGATCTTAAAATAATTCGTCAATTTTCTTATTCAATAACCGCAATTACTTTTTAAGGAGCCGGAGTGCACTCAGCCACACGAAAGAAAATACAGTTACTGTCGAGAATTCCAAAATTTCAGACCTTTTATAGAATCGGCGGTAAAACGCCGATGCCCGTCAATGTGACCATAAGTTTATTGTATTCGTGTAATTCGCGATGCATGACCTGTAATGTGTATGAAAAACGGGTCAACAATTTTACGGTGGATGAGTATGACAAAACCTTTGCAAGCCTGGGTGAAGCGCCTTACTGGTTTACAATGAGTGGAGGGGAACCTTTTTTGCGAAAAGATATCGTGGAGGTCTGCAAAGCGGCCTATGACAGATGCAAACCGGGGATCATTAACATACCGACGAATGGCAGTCTGTTCCACATCATCCCGGAGCGTGTGGAACAGATCATCAGGAATTCTCCGGAGACGGATATCATCATAAACTTATCGCTGGATGAAATTGGTGAAGAACATGACCGTATCAGGGGGTATCCGGGAAACTGGGAACGGGCGATGAAAACTTACAAAGAATTGAACAGGCTGCGAAAACATCCAAACTTCACACTTGGAATTCATACAGTGATATCTAATTTTAATGTCGAGCGGTTTCCGGAAATTTACAAAGAACTTATCAAAATGGAACCGGATTCCTATATCACAGAGATCGCTGAGGAAAGGGTTGAGCTGGGAACCATGGATGAGCCGATCACACCCGAGCATGAACAGTACTTTGCTGCTATCGATTTTTTAAAAACAGAAATGAAAAAGAATAAATTATTTGGTGTCGCGCGGATTGCCAGGGCATTCCGCTTTGAGTATTACGAAATGGTTAAAAAATTTCTTCTGCAGCAGAAGCAGATAATTCCATGTTTCGCGGGTATCGCGTCCTGTCAGATTTCACCGGACGGAGATGTATGGCCCTGCTGCATTCGGGCGGATTCAATGGGTAATCTGAGAGAAAATAATTATGATTTTAAAAAGGTTTGGAACAGCCCGGCATCTCAAACAATACGTCGGAGCATAAAGAATAAAGAATGCGCGTGTCCGCTGGCAAACGCCAGTTATACCAATCTGTTAATTTCTCCGACTTCTCTCGTGAAGGTGGCTGCAAAATTATAATGATTTAGCAGGTACACGAAATAATTAAAATGGTTATTGTTTTAATGAATTTAACTGATTACTTTTTCCAGACACAAAATTTAATTGGTAATACACTCCGCGGCAGCGCCCGGGTACTCTGAAAAATTCTGCTGATAACACATTTAAGAACAGCCGAACCTCTTCCTGGCATTCAAGTGATCCTTTTTAAATGGTATGTCCATGAGTTTTGTTTATGAAAGATCAATAACGTTGGGAAGCCAATGAAGAAATATTTAATATATATGGTGTTCACGCTATTCTTCACTATGAGTGGAATGGCGCAAGATGCCGCTGAGTCGGCCGGAACCGTCAGCAATCTTTTTTTACGCGCCGGCCTGAGCGCCCGGGCGGCCGGATTGTCGGAATCATTCACAGCCATATCAGATGATGAGAACGCTCTCTACTTTAATCCGGCAGGACTCGCGAATATGTCAAAAGGGGCGGTGGGATTAACTCACACTCAGTGGTTTGAAGATATCCGGATTGATAATCTGCTTGTGGGTTATAATTTCAGGCAAAAACTGGGGGTTGGTTTCTCCATTGCCCATATGTGGATGCCATCCATACAGGGGAAAGATTATTACGGCCAGCCCACCGAAAATATCGATGTATCCAGCAGTATTATCAGCCTGGGGCTTGGTTTTAAGATTCACCGCAGTTTTTTTATAGGGTTCGGGATCAAATATTTTCAGGACAAACTCGGTGAATTCTCCACCGGAGGTGTCGCTTTTGACGCCGGGATGTATATGCACACCATGATTCGTGGTCTGACACTGGGCGCGGCCATTCAGAATGCCGGCGGGGAGATAAAATATGATACCGAATCGGTGCCGATTCCCCTGACAATTAGGATCGGCGCGGCGTATAAAGTTCAAAATACGGATCTTCAGTTCGCTCTGGATGCGGTAAAATCACGGGACACCGATTATCTTATCAACGGCGGGGCGGAGTACAACCTCGCTGAAGCATTTTTTCTGAGACTTGGAAATCGCTTCACGGGCAGTGAAATGTTTACTCCGGCATTCGGTGTTGGCTTTAACCAATCGGATAGATACATCGTTGATTATACTTATTTTTCCGGAGAAGATCTTGGATCAACCCATAAAATAGGTTTCACTTTCAGATTTAATATCCCGCGATATTCAGGGGGCACTTCAAAGCCATACTTTATACCAAAGAAGATAACCGCGCCCACCGGAATAACTTATGTGATTAATGGAAATAGAATGGTCATTAAGTGGTCTGTTGTTCCCGGAGCGAGATATAACGTCTATGCCCGGAAAGGAAAAACCGAAAAATGGATCCGATTAAATAAGAACCCTTTAAATGAATCAAAAATAGATATAAAAAAACCGGAGATACTAAAAACATATTACATAACTGTCACGTCGGTTTATGATAATTTTGAAAGTGCATATTCCAAAGAGGCGGAAATCAATGTCAAATAAAACAATGAAATTTTGTTTGCTGGCGGTACTTTGTCTGAATGTGGTTCCACTGCGGGCGCAGACGGATTCATGGAGACTCATCTGGGACAAAAATACAGAACCCGATGTTTATCTTTACAGGGTTTACCGCGGCGCGTCTCCTTCCCCTACCAGTCAGATAGACAATGTAATGCATCCGGACACATTTTATGTGGATGATGAAATTATGAAGGGTGTGATCTATTATTACCGCGTTAGAGCTATGGATTATTCATCCAATTTAAGCGATTATTCTGTGCAGGTTAGCGCGGCCATTCCCGAAATTTCGGGTGTATCGCCCAGACGATTTATTCCGGCCGATTCCCTGAATACCATTTTATTGGACCCCCTGGTCAATGATCCCGATAATCCGGATAATCAGCTGACATGGAGCGTCACCGGTGCAAACCGATTAAATGTAACGATTAATCAGACCAGCCGGAGTGTAACCATAGCTACTCCGTCGGACTGGTCAGGCACGGAGACTCTGACGTTCCGGGTGACGGATCCGGATGATTTTTTTGACCGGGCGGAGATTTCGGTTGAAGCCAATCCAATTACAAACGGAACGATTGCTTACGCGATTCAAACCAGTCATTTCGGCGCGGGTACCAACATTGAGATAAAATGGAACACCCTGCAATCCACCAAAGACTATGTAGAATACGGATTAGAAGGGAATTATAGCGACCAGACAGCGGAAGACTCAAAATATATGACCGAGCACGCTCAGGTTCTGCCGGGGTTGCGGGAAAATTCAACATATTCATACCGTATCGTTTCAGAAGATGTAAACGGGCAGATCAGTTATTCAGCTAATTTAACCTTTACGACCGGTGTGACAAGCGCCATTAATGTATTTCCCATTCCTTACAGGAAATCAGAACGCTCTGAAATTGACGGAATCTTTTTTGCCAATCTTCCGGAGAGATCGCAAATATCCATTTATAACCTGTTGGGTGAGCCTGTTTTTAAAAGCCAGCGGGTTGATTCATTTTTCAGGTGGGAGCTTAGAAATGATTCAGGAAGCCATGTAAAATCAGGGGTATATCTTTATATTATCAAAAATCAGAATAATGAAAAAATAAATTCGGGAAAAATTATCATCATCTTGTAAAAAAAAATCATTTAATCTATTATAAAATAGTTGCATAGGTCACAATCACCGCTTTCATTCATGTCTAATATACAATAACTACTAAATCATTTAATCGACATTATCCGTTAACAAGGATAAATGAAATATGTACAATGGTATTCTCTTAACCAGGGATGACCAGATAAGACAGGAATGCGACCAAATATTTGTCGGAAATCCGGATATCAGCATTATTCCGACTACATCGTTAGATGATCTCAACATTAAAAATTCTTCATCTAATTTCTTGTTCATACTGGTATCGGAACTAAATAATGATATTCTGGGACAGATTAAACGATTGCAGGAATATATACCTGACCTTGCATTGATATTGTACAATCATTCCCTGATTTTATCGGACTTAAAAGATGTAAGTGAAGCAAACGAACTCAAAATTGTGGTCGGACAGAACCGGCAAAAAAATCTTCTGGCATTATTGGATGAATTGCTTCAGAATTATTGGCGTAAAATACCGTATGAGCAGTTTGATATTGAGATTGAAACGCTTTCGCCCAGAATGAAAAAAGCGCTGCTGTTTTTAGAAAGCGCGAGGATTACCGATTGCAATATCGGTAGAATCGCAAAATATCTAAATATCAGCGCCGGTTACTTTAGTCAGGAATTTAAAAGAGAAACCGGTCAGTCCTTTAGAAAATTTATGCAGAATGTCTTAAATTATTATGAAGAGATCATCTTAGAGAAAGTAAATTTACCCGCCAAAAATATATCAAGACTCCTCGGTTACAGTGAGTTGTCCAGCTTCAGCCGCTCCTTCAAAAAAAGGAACGGAATTTCTCCCACCGAATATAAAAAATTAGTGAAAATGTAGTATTTTGGGTTTAACTTGTATCGAATGAATTAATACTGATCGGATTTTTACCTCATGGTGCATAATATTTTATCTGTTGATGTTGAAGATTGGTATCATCCGGAAGCGTTGCAGCATCGCTTTAAACGGAGTGCCTGGGAGGAGCAGCCGCAGCGCGTGGCAAAAAATATTGATATGCTGCTGGATCTGTTCGCAGAAAAAGATTTAAAAGCCACTTTTTTTACTCTGGGGTGGGTCGCGAAACACAATCCGCAAATGATCAAAAAAATAGCAGCCGCGGGACACGAAATAGCCAGTCATGGAAATAGTCACCGGATGCTGACAAAACTTACTCCGGATGAATTCAGGCAGGATCTGAAAGAGTCGATTAGCATTCTGGAAGATTTATCCGGGCAGAAAATTGTCGGATTCAGGGCGCCGACCTTCTCAGTGGTTAAGGATACGTTCTGGGCATGGGAAATTATGTTGGAACTGGGGATAAAATATGACTCTTCCGTTTACCCGATCTGGCATGACAGGTACGGGGTGGCGGATGCTCCCAGATTTCCTTACACAGCCATTGAAAAAAACGGCAGAAAATTAATGGAATTTCCGATGCCGACGCTTAAATTATTTGGCGTAAATATACCATTCGGAGGTGGAGGTTATCTAAGGATTCTGCCTAACTGGTTTACCCGGTACGCCATAAAAAGAATGAACAGGGAAAATGCGCCGGTCATCATGTTTATTCATCCTTGGGAATTTGATATCCATCAGAAAAGACTCAATCTGGGCTCAATTCAGACCTGGCGTCATTACTACAATATTAATAATAACAGTAAAAAACTCGCCGAACTGCTTGATGAGTTCAGTTGGACAAATTTTAGATCTATTTTAGAATAGATTTGTTCTTATTCAAAATTGCGCATAAATTGATTACGTTTCTAAATATCTTTCGCAAGGTTGCCGATGATTATTTCTATGGAAGTAAATGAGGAGATGATATGAGCCAAGTCAGAACGGTTCTCGTGGTTGATGATGAAGAGGATGTCCGGGATACTCTTCAGAATGTATTGAAGAGCATGGATTACGTCCCCTATGTGGCGGCAAACGGCAAAGAAGCGCTGGAAATCCTGAAAAAACAGCCCGTCGATGTCATACTTTCCGATCTTTATATGCCTCAGATGGATGGGATTGAACTCCTGAAAAGAGTCCGGGCTTTAAACAAAAATACAATTTTCCTGATGATAACTGCGCATCCGACCATCGAAACCGCGGTGGAAGCAATTAAAAAAGGCGCTTATGATTATCTGACCAAACCTTTCCACATTGAAGAAGTCCGCCTGAAAATTAACCGCGCTTTTGAGAAAAAAGGTTTGACGCATTCCTTAAAAACAGCCAACGGCATTATCTGGGCTTTACTGATTTCCATTCCGATCTGGCTGATTCTGGGTATTATTCTCGCTTCTCTCATCGACTAAATTATTCGCCGGCAGCCGGAATAAAGATTAAGTTCTGAACAAATTTAACAATAAATGAAAAGGGAGTGTGATAACTCCCTTTTTTTGTTAACCGGATATTAACAAAAGGAGAAATTCAGATAAAATTATGATGATCCAAACAAAAAAAGTCGGGATGAAAACCCGTGGATTTAACGACATTATCAATCTGACTGAACATGCGCGCGAGTTTGTAAGTGAAAACAGCTTTATGGAAGGGCAGCTGCTTATTTTTATTGCCGGAGCCACAGCCGCTATCAGTACCATAGAATATGAACCCGGATTGATACAGGATCTGCCTGAGATGCTTGACCGTATCGCACCGATGAATAAACAGTATCATCATGATGACACCTGGCATGACGGTAACGGATACGCGCATTTGAGATCGGCTTTGATGGGGCCTTCGCTGATCGTTCCCGTTATGGATGGTAAATTGGATCTGGGTACATGGCAGCAAATTATTCTGATAGATTTTGATAACCGGCCGCGGAATCGTTCGCTGACATTTCAATTTACCGGAATAAAATCCGCCCGATAATACTTCTGATCAAACCCATCCTCTTAAAGTACACGCCTCCGCAACGCGGGCCACACCCACAACCATCGCCGCTAATCTGGGGTGGACTTTCTTTTCCCGGATTGTATTTTCGACCGTGTGATAGGCTTTGGTTAGTTTTTCATCAAGCCGCCGGTGAATGGTTGCTTCGTCCCAGAAGAATGAGTAACTATCCTGAACCATTTCAAAGAAGGATACAGTGACGCCCCCGGCGCTGGCGAGAATATCCGGGATAACATGGATGCCTTTTTTATGAAGGATAATATCCGCTTCCGGAGTAGTGGGGCCGTTTGCCAGCTCGCAAATAATCCGTGCCTTGATATTGTTTACATTTGTCCCGGAGATCGCGTTTTCAAGCGCGGAAGGGTATAGCACATCCACATCAAGCTCCAGAACAGAATCACGGGGGATGGGTTTCGATCCCGGAAAATTCAGCACCGTTCCCGTTTTCAATTTATGCATAACCAGTTCACGCGGATCGAGCCCGTCATCATTGTAAATGCCTCCGCGCGAGTCACATACCGCCACTAATTTCCCGCCGCCGAGTAATTCCTGATGCAGAAAAGCCGCTCTCTGACCGGCATTTCCGAATCCCTGGATCGCGTATTTCCCTGTCGGATCGACTCCCAGCGTCTTGCACGCTTCTCCCACAGTAATTACTCCGCCACGGGCTGTTGCGTCTCTGCGGCCTTCCGTTCCGCCGATCGGCCCCGGTTTATCCGTGAGAACTCCCGGCTGATGCTTTCTTATAATCGTCTCATATTCATCCATCATCCAGGCCATGGTTTGAGGATTGGTATATACATCCGGAGCCGGAATATCCCGGTCGATGCCGATATAGTCCGCCACGGCGCGGATATAGGCCCTGGAAAGATTCTGAAGTTCACGCTCGGACATGGACTTTGGATTACAGGCCACGCCGCCCTTAGCGCCTCCGAGAGGCAGATCGACGACGGCCGTTTTCCAGGTCATCCAGGAGGCGAGCGCCCGGATCACATCGATGGTTTCATCCGGATGATAACGGATACCCCCCTTTGCCGGACCCCGGGCGAAATTGTACTGAATACGGTAGGCATGAAAAATGTTTACTTTTCCGTTGTCCATGGTGACCGGAATCGTAAATGAGAATTCACGCTGCGGCCATTTGAGCAGATGTACGGTCGCTTCATCAAGATTTAAAAGCTTTGCCGCCTCGACGACCTGTTTTTGGGCGACATGAAAGGAATTGTACGATTCCATATTATTTTTCCTTTAATTGATCATCCGAAGTTTCATCTTCCCCAAAGACATCCAAAATGATGCGGTACCAGCAGTTCTTGCACATCAAAACCCTGTCAACGCTAAGTAAAACCTGTTCCCAGGGGCTGAGTTTAGTGCCGCAGTGCGGGCATTCCTCCATTCGGGTTGTCCTGACAACTCCTTCAGGTTTTTTGTCTTCTTTGTTTTTCAAATTAATTCTCCGGTTTCAAAATAACGCCTTCATTTTGCTGACCGTTCATTTTTATTATGACCGGTTTGGCAAATCTGAGATGTCTCGTATAGGTCATACTTTCACGCACTTTCTGACTTAACAGCCAGTCCCAATCGACAAATCCTTCACTTTTAAAGCTGTCCACCGTGAAATAACCGATCATGAATGATGTCAGGTTCTGGAAAAAATGCGATCCCTGTGATGGCGTAACCATAAAATCCTTGAAATTGGTCTCTACAATGGCATGCGCGCCCGATATTTGACTCCAGTTGACCGGAATGCCAAGCCAGGAGTCCAGCGAACCCCATCGTCCGACTCCGATAAGCAGATATGGCCGCTCTTCATCGATCAGTTTTGAGTTAAAGGCACTGACTTCCTTCGCGACATCCAGGCTTTTAGACCGTTCGAATGTGTTATAGTCCACAAAAACAATATCATATATATCTTCGGTGATACCGTTACCCAGAACATTCGG
>JBFXGD010000127.1:0-10312 GCA_050178385.1 Calditrichaceae bacterium | reverse complement strand
TTGATATAATACCAGTTTTCGTTATTTACCGGAGTATATGAGAGTTCCGCGGGTATATCTTTTCCTTTATCACTATAATATCTGTAATCTCCATAAAAGAACAGAGACCATTTTTTACTCAAAAATCGACCCCACAAGATTTTTATCTGATGCTCACGGGAAAATTCTTCGGACAATTCAGACGATTCAAGAATTAACTGATAGGATAAATTAAAGTAATAAACGGATTTATGGTGATAGCTGAACCCGGGCCCTATTCTCCATCCCGTATTTCGGGCAGGTTCCGGTCCGGTGCTTTCGAATCGTATTTCATAGTTTTCGGTATAAATCTCAATACTGATCATACTGTTCCGCTGAATTCGGTGAGACAGGGCCAGCGTACCCGTAAAACTGTCCAGGCGATTCCTGGGTTGTTCCGACAAGTCACGGTAGGTGTAGTCAATTCCGAATCTTAAAATAGTCAACGGACTTATGAATTTGGAAATCTGCCCGCCAAGAAGAAACACATCGAAAGAAATATCCTCAATAACATCGCTGAAATAGAAATAGCGCTTATCGTAGAGACGTACCTGCCAGTCAAATGCCTGATGAGATCTGCCAAAAGTAAGATCTCCTGAAAATTTCAGCGCGTTTACACTGTTATCAAAACCGTACCTTTCGGGAAATACGCGCGCTTTTAACCGCACATAATTATTCCTGAACTGATTCTCATAATCAAAACGACCAAAAATTCTGGACACAAATTTACCGTCCACGTACTCCGAGCGATACCCCCCGGCTTCCGCTCCTAGTTGAAACTGTATTTTTTCAGCCGCCTCCATAAACGCGACAGATAAGAAAAGCAGAAGGAGGATAATTTGAATTTTCATCGGATAATCTCATTCAGGACGGCCTCAGTCACTATCGGCGTTCCAATTTTTTCAATATCAGCTTCCGGTAAAGTTCAAGATACTTTTGGGTCGCGTTCATTACTTCAAGATACTGATCCCTGCTCAGCGTTTTTTCATCTGGAAATATAAACTTGTTATGAGAGCTGATCCCTATCTCAGGACCGACTTCATAAAGCTGCAGGATCATTGTCCGGAACGCGTCTATCTGCCCGATTTTATTATAGTCGGTTTGGTAATCTGTTGTTTCAGCCGGTCTGGTTGATATATCATCCTGGGATTGAGCATAAAAATCAAAAATTCTGCTGTCTTGCGCGTCAGCCAGAAAAATCTCTGCCTTTGCCTCAAGTCTCTTCATTTCATCGATTTCATCATGCCTTTTCCGGATATCAATCAGGTGAGAATCGATTTCAGCCAGCGCCTGAGTAAGATAATCTTTGAATATGGACTGTTCAATTCCCTCGGAAGCATTTTTCAGGTCAATGTCTCTTATTTTCCGTGGATCGAATTTTAGATCATTAAAAACCGGCAAGGCCAGCATTCTTTTTTCGGCAAACCTAAAAATCTCCTGCTCTATTTTTTTCTTTTCAAAATCACTATTTGTTTTCTTCAGGTTTTTCTGCAAAGAATCTATCTTTTGAGTACAGATTTTATGGATGGTTATTTTTACCGTTTGAAGATTATTTACAATACTTTTCAAAACTGCTTCTTCCGTTTCGATCTTTTTTGAGATATCAAACGCGTCGGCCATCATGGCGGCAATTTGTTTGGAATCAGCGCCCTTTGCCGATTTTTTTTGATCTATCCTGTATAGCGCGGTTTCAAGATTCTTCTTTAAGGAATCAATTTTCACATTCTGCAGCTGCTCTTTTTTCTCAAGAGCCATCATTTTCTGTTCGGTTTCGGATAACAATTGCGCCGACAGTGATGAGAAAAAAAGTGATATGACGAGAATTATTACTCTCATTCGATCATTCCAAATTTTTCAAGTTTATAATAAAGCGTACTTGTCTTAATTCCCAGGAGTTTTGCAGCCTGGTTTTTTACACCATCCGCTTTTTTCATCGCTTGCAGAATCATATTCTTCTCAAATGAATAAAGCGCTTCTTCCAAAGGCAGATTATCCTGATTCAGAGCTGAACCGTTAAAACCCGAAGTGTATGCCGCCACTGTCTCCGCTCCGATCCCAGATTCCGGTGAAATCACACAGAGCCGTTCGATCAGATTTTCCAGTTCGCGGATATTGCCCGGCCATGAATAATCCTGCAGCAAGGATAGTGAACGCGTTGAAAACGTTTTCTTCTGCGCACCCTTTTTACCCTGTTTTTCTAAGAAAAATTCGACCAGGAGCGGGATATCACTTTTACGCTGTCTTAGCGCGGGAAGCTTTACCGGAATCACACTCAAACGATAGAAAAGATCTTCTCTGAATTTATCGTCCACGATTAGTTTCTGAAGATTTTTATTTGTAGCGGCAATGATCCGGACATTGACTTTTAATGTTTTTTCACCGCCAACCCTTTCAAATTCCTTCTCCTGAATCGCGCGCAGTAATTTAACCTGCATATTCGGAGAAATATCACCAATCTCATCCAAAAAAAGCGTCCCGCCATCCGCCAGTTCAAATCTACCTTTTTTCCGGCGAACCGCTCCGGTGAACGCGCCTTTTTCGTGTCCGAACAACTCACTCTCGAGCAGATTATCGTTCAACGCTCCACAATTTACTCTGACAAATGATTTATCAGCCCGTTTACTTTTCCTGTGTATCGCCCGCGCCACCAATTCCTTTCCTGTGCCGCTCTCACCTTCAATCAATACGACACTTTCCTCCCGGGCTATCTTATCAATCAATCTGAAAATTTCCAGCATGGGAGGCGAGTTTCCGATCATTTGTTCGTATTCTGATGAAATTTCATCCGCAAGGTACTCATTCACATCCTGCAGCCTGTTGATTAAGCGGTCTTTTTCCACTTTCTGCATGATGTTTTTAACCCGAATCCGTAACTCGTCATTGGAAAACGGTTTAGTCATAAAATCTACGGCGCCCATGCGCATGGCATCGACAGCTACATTCACAGTTCCATACGCCGACACGATTAAAACCTCCGCGTCGGGATGTTTTTCCCTGACTTTCTTCAATACAGCGAGACCGTCCATGGGCTCCATCTTCAAATCGCTTATGACCAGTGACACCGGATTGGTTTGCATATGTTCCAAAGCGTGAGAACCCTCAGTAAACTCAAATACGGTATACCCTTCACGCCGTAAACTTTCCGCCATCCCCATTCTCATTGAGTCGTTATCCTCAACGATAATAATCTGATCGGTATCCATTATCTTATCCGATATTTTATATTTCATTTTTTACTAAAATTTGAAATGTGCAGCCTTTACCGGCACTCTTCAGAACAGAAATTTCAGCATTGTTTTCACGGCAAAGTTTTTTACAAACCGACAATCCAAGACCGGTGCCTTTTTTTCTTGTCGTAAAAAACGGTTTAAACAGATTTACCAAATCTGCTTCCTGTATTCCATGTCCGTTGTCGCTCACCGTAATATATGAATGATCATTTTTTTGGTAAGACTCTATGAGAACTGTCCCTTCCTGACCGATCGCCTCAATACTATTCGCCACGAGATTGATCAGTATCTGCCTGAGGTGCTGTTTATCAAACCTGATGGTCTCCAGATGGTTCCGGTATTCAAATCCTATTTTTTTACCTGCCATTTGATTCAGAAACAGCCCGTTCAATTCACTGCATAACTGATCCGGATTTATCATCTGAGGCTCAGGTATCAGGGGACGGCTGTAATCAAGATACGCGGTGATCTGGGATTTCAGGGACTGGACTTCTTCAAGGATTTTATTCAGATAGACGTTATTTTTACTCGATACGTCGGTTTCTTCCCTGACGAGACCGGTAAGAAGCTCTATCCCCCCGAGCGGGTTTCTGATCTCGTGGGCGATTTCAGCAAGAATGTTCTCTTTTTCCGTTTGCATCTGCGCCAGATCGTCTTTCATTTTAACCAGAGCGTCTCTTAATATTATCAATTCACCTGTTATATTTTCCGGGACTTTTGTATTAAAAAGCCCGCTCCCGATGTCCGAGCTGAATTTAGCCAGTTTATTAATTGGACTGACAATAGCGCCCGCGCCAAACCAGGCACCTCCGATAACGACGACGATTCCGGCCAAACCGATGATCAGAAACATGAGGGATAAGTCATCCAGCTTTGCAAGACGCGCGGCGCTTTCCTGAATCCCCAGATAATAATGCTCATTTAACCGGTAAAATCCCCAAAGATACCATTGGCCGTCCTGTGACTTGAAGGGGGTGGATATAGCGCCCTCCCCCGAAGTCAATTCGCTGATCTCACTCCGGCTCAGAAGCAGTCTTGTATCGGAAATTTCCTGATTCACACTGATCAGAATCCGCATTTTTCCGTCAAATAAAAACGCGTTACTGATCCGCATGCGTTTAACGTTTTCCGTCAGTATATTTTTATAAAATTCGTAGGCAAAATTATCAGTTCCGGGTTCGATATAATCCAGATATTTTTGATCAAGGTCATCCGCCGTAAGCTTGTTCAGCAATAATACCTGTTCTTCAAGCTGCCGCTGGTAAATTTCACGGACAAAAACATAGCTGACCCTGGCCATTAAACCGACTAGCAAAACCGTAATCAGGCTGAATATTAGAATGATTCTTGTTTTGAATGATATATTGAAAATCCGGTTCATTCGATCTCGATCATATTCCTTTAAGTCCCCGGGCGCACCGCAAAATCAGGTTTATATTCCTGTTGGGATACCTGAATTGATTCTGACTTTCACCTCGGGTTAATCTTTGATTTCCGCCTCAACATCTAACACGCGGCTTCTTCCCTTGAAATGGATCCTATAGTCTCCGGCCGATTCAACTTTGAACGATATTTCGGCTTCTATCGAACCCAGAACCTGAATGCACGTCACATCTTTTCTGATCTTCGAATATACGAGCACCTGAATATCGTTCCCTTCCCGTACCAGATCGATGTGGGAATACTCATGACATGGATTCGGCACCGCGGCCTTTATTTTCGCCGAATATTCAAGTCCGGATGATTTGATAATCTTTACCGAATCGATCGAATATACCTGACTGACAATATAATTATCATCCTGTCCACCGGAAATACAGCCGCCCGCGAATAAAAGTATCATGAATGAAAGAGTCATATTTGTAACCATTGCTTTATCTGGTTAGTGATACTTCCTGCATTAAATTTAACTCAATATACCTTTTCAGATGTACTCCCGAAAGAAAAATATAAATCACCATACTTAAAATGAATATCTGATTAGGGGCATATGCGCGTCTGTTGTCCCCGGCGCGAACAGGTTCAAATCAATCGGTCCGTTATCATTATATAATTTCCAGTATTCTTCTTTTAATAAGGATAGATTGAAACACAGATCTTTCCTGATCAATGCTTTACATCGGTCATCGTTCGAATTATGAGAAAGATAAACCGATGCCTGCACCGGATAGGATTCCGCAAAATCTTTTGACACGTAAAGTAAAAATTCATGCTCCTTGCATCCACCGGAATAAGAGATTTCTAACTTCAGAGTATCACCGCTCATGCTGACATCCTCGAGAGAAACGGGATCTTCGTATATCTGCACACTGTCAATATATCCGAATATTATAACATCCGGACCGGATACCGCGCGTAGCGAATAATCCGCGACATGATCATCTTCCCTGCATGCAGTCAAAAAAATCATTATTAAAGTAAGAATAGAAAATAGTGTTTTCATCTCTTCTCTCCTAATACAATTCATAACGACAAACTTATCAAAGCTCAGTTCTTACAAGTATAACCGCCCGGTAATCATTTTCCGTATAGGTGCTGTCAATATGTGGATACGGATTTAATTCAACTAATGAAAAATAATAACCAACCACAGTGGTATCGTTAGTGAAGTCCGGATGCGTATTTAATATGAATGAGATTTTCTTTGTTTCAGTGAGCAGGGATAATTGAATGGAACCGTTTCCTTCCCAAAAACAAACAACTCCTGTAGGACAGCGGCTTTCCTGGAGCAGGGAATCAAACGTGATGCGGTCATAGCCACCCGGGGCAAATACCGTATCACCATAAGCGACTTCAATCGTATCACCCGCAATTTTCAGCAATTTCCCTGTACCGGTCAGATCATCATCACCGCAATTCCAGAGAAAAATAATGACCGTGAGCAAAACCGGAATAAACGACAGTTTTTTCAACTTTCTGTCTCCCGCTTAAGTTGATCTCTCTGAATAACCAGTTTGAACAACCTATCTGACATTTTTTCCATTTCATCTATGCTACGCTTCAAACCCGACGGCAGATTCACTCTGTCAGGATCATACACCGTTACTGTATCACTTTTTCCCTTATAAATCAATACCGTCTGATGATAATTCGCGTCCGTATGAAAATCAACCGGTTCATAATAATCATTGTATTGATCAAAACCATAGAAAATCTCCGCCAATACGTTTAATTCCGTCTGGTTTGCAGCTTCACAAAGCGTATCCGATGACTGCCCCTGTTGACTGATTTCAACACCGGTTATCATAGCGTCCGCGCCGTTCACCGACAGAGATGTTACGGGTATCCATCCACCGGACTTCTGATAATGTATTTCCATCTGCGAGTAATCCAGAGCCGGTGAAACCGGATCTTCACATCCTGTTGTCAGGGTGATTATTAATAGTGTGTATATTAGTTTCTTCATGTTTGTTCCCGCCGGAATATTTAAAAACATAAGCTATAATTTTGCGCTAAAACTCAGCCACCATTGTGCAATGCGCCAATCCGGTTTCGATTCCGGGTCCACAAGAATATTTATTGTAAACCTGGGCGAAACTTTTACATTCAATCCGGCCATAAAATCCGTTTCATTCTCCGTATAAGTTTTTGTCGGTTCCCTGTACCGTTCGATAAAATCGGATTCTTCTTCAAGGATTCCGTTCTCATTCTTCTTCCGAAGATTATAATAGGCAATAGTTTCTTCTTTTATCTCCCAGCTGTTTAAAATCCGGTTTACCCCAAGCATTAAATTCCAGTTTTCCGCGATCATATAATTGAGAATCACCGGTATCTGCAAGGATTTAAGATTGGATTCGTAATTCCATGTCAGCCGTTTATCTTCCTGCACGTTGTAATTATAAAGTGATGTATCGGGAGTGAATAATTCATGATAGGTGTAATAATATTTGCTTTCGGAGTCTCTGCTCACAGAAACCGGTTCAACAGTGTTTGTCCTTGATTCTGTCTTTGAAAAATAAAACCCGAATGAAACAGTACTCTTTGTGCTTGCCTTCAGGCTGAATGAAAACATTCCCCGGTTTGTTGTGATATCATTTTTGCCGGTCGCGTTGCGGATATCCTTTAAGGATGACCAGTAGATATTGGTAACTCTCGTCGTATCCCAGGAGTAGGAACTGTTATAAAAGGAAGTATCATTGATGACCGAACGATTTGTCAGGTCAATATCTTTGTTTTCGTACTGATAATATATTTTCAGATGATTTCCGGGAGTCATTTCATAGTTCAGACTTATATTTCCATATTTGCTCTGTCCGTCATGTTCCCAACTCTGACTGGTAATTCCTCGGCTGAAGCTGTTTGAAAAATCAGTTCTGTTTTCATCGGTATTGTCATAATAATAATGTGAAGAGTCTGACCGGTTCAGACTTTGCTTAACATTCCCGTCCAAAATTCCCACCTTTATCCCAATATTCACCGCCGGAGCAACCTGGTAAACCAAACCGCCGCTGAAATCGAGATGGCGATACTCCTGATCACGTCCTGTTGAGTATGAGTTAAACCAATCGCTCCCGCCGGAACTTGTATATTCATACGAATTGATATTTAAATAATCACCATTCCGGTCATGTGAGACGGCATTCACACTGACACCCAGTCTTAGCGCGTCCGACAGTCGGTATCCCAAGCTCCCCGATAGCAAATGAGCGGTGGTCAGCATCTCATCTTCTCCGGCATACCTGTCAATCACCGGTACATCCGTTCCGGTATCGATTTTTTCACCAAAGGCATCATAGCCGTATCTTGTATTATAGATCCAGGTCGGCACCTGATAGTACGGCTCTTTTTTATAGATTAATTGATACGATCCGCCGAAGTACAAATTTTTTCCCACCGGAAAGGTGATTATACCAAAAGAAAACACGGGCTCCGGTTCCGATCGGGTGGTGGTGTACCATCGCGGATCAATAATATAATTCCTGTAATAGTAATCCTCATAATACATGGGATACGGATAATATTGAGTTGCCTCTATAACTTCCCGGTCTCCCCGGAAATCCATGTACATCATGGTATTGGAAACACTGTCAGATTCGAACAGGGCCGGATTAAGATGCAAATTCAGAAATGGATCATCAATCAAACTCACGGTAACATCCCTGAACTGATAAATACCAAACGTATTTAAATAGTTGCTGTTGAAGTAAAGCGACGATTGTTCAAAACTTTTTTCGTTTGCGCGCTCACCCCAGTATTGAGCCAGTAAAACCGCGGGAAACAAAAGGAATAAAATCGTTTTTTTCATATCCACCCCAAGAGATTATTTATTATTTGGATTAAGAATTTTACCCATAAAGAGAATTGTGCCGGAATGCTTCTCTCTGATTACAAAAAAGAACGGCCGGTTTACTTCCATGACAAAATAATCAGGATCAACTGACGTCACACCGACTTCAACAGCAGTTACCGCGGCGGCTTCCGTACCTTTCTCATCCACTTCGATAAACGTCTTATGTGTAACTTTGCTGATGAACAGCTCTGCCGTTTCATTTATATTTGAGAAATCCGCTACTCCCGCGTTGAACGCGACTTCCATACCCAGGGTTTTTAGAATATCGTTAAGATTAATATCATATTCTTTTTTAAATTTCGGCAGAACCAAACGCCCCTTTTTTTGTGACAATCCGTTTATCCAATTTTCCCATGCTGTACCGTCCATTTGTTTGATAATCTGATTTATATCGGCCTCCTCAGCCGGGAGAAAAACGGTCATACTGTAAGCGCTGTTTCCATACGGCAGGTCAACCGCCTGAAACGAATCGTTACTGAAATAGTCAAACGTATTCTCCTGAGGCATCATGCGGCAGATTTCGGTAGAACCATCGGGCAGATAAAACGAGCCGTCGAATGTATCTTCCGGATCAAATTCATACATCCAGTCACCTTTAAAATATACGGCGTTGATCAGCAACATGACGATTTCATCATTTATTGTATCAACTATCCTGGTGATTTTCCCGTTGGTATTATTATCGACCCAATTATTGATTGTGACAACCGCATCCGGATCCGCAAAGTTAAGCGCGGCGATCTCCGCGTTAAAGTAGAACTGATTTGTTTTGAGAAATTCATCTTTAACGGAAAACCCCTCACGGTACCAGATAGAATTAGCGATTTGTACCGCGACTTTTGGATCGATTTTAGTAAGATATTCAATCAGACTCTTATAGGTGGCGTTGATCTCATCAGGATCAAGATTATCAAACTCCAGTGTCCGCCGTATGGCCTGATATGTTTCCTCCGCCGCTCCGTTTAGGGTCATACCCAGCGCGAATGAAACACTTAAGGGTGAAATAAAAATATCTTTTTCACTCTCTACGTTATTTACTTCACGGAATAATTTTAAGCTGAATACATTATCCGCTTCCGCGAGCTGCTTCTCATGATCGTTGAGTTCGCGGACCGGCTGCGGATCTGCCGGCAGATTTAAATCCGTGCAAGCAGATACAAAGAATAAACAGGCGATGACAATTATTAAAACACTGTTTATTTTCATTTTGATACCTCCGGGTAAAAATGTATGTGTCTGTAAATACGACAATTTTCATGCCATATTAGCCATCGGGTTTTATTACTGGATTATAACCATGATAATATTAAACTTAGATAATGAAAAACATATTCGTTATGGAGATTATTTATTATCAGATTTCTGATGGGGTATCAGAATTTTGATAATGGCGGGAGGAAGTGGGAAGGATAAGAAAAAAGATAAAAGATAAAAGAGAAAAGATAAAAGAGAAAAGATGAAAAACGGTCTGAACCCGGATCAAAATGATCAGATGATGCGCATAATATAGAAATTGGAAATCAGAGTTTTCATTTAATCAGGCGAATCACAGTTCAGACAAAGGAAGTAGGAAGTAAGAAGTAAGAATTTAAGAGCGTTAAGAGTTAAGGGTTTGGAATCTGTACTGCTTTAGCGTGGAATGGACTTTCATGCGCTCTCAGGCAGTACATGATGTCATATTAGATTCAGATCTTCAACCAAAAGTCGCTCCTCCCTATCCGCTAAAATGTCTTCAAAATCTGAATCCGTACCAAATACATACAACTCACGCATC
>JBFXGD010000126.1:0-10412 GCA_050178385.1 Calditrichaceae bacterium | reverse complement strand
GTTCTTTGACGCAAAAACAGCTATCCGTTTCTGACTTAGGAATTCTACATTTCCTTTTGTTTCGAACATCAATTTTTTATGCATCGTTCAAGATCCTACAGATATTTAATGATTGCAGGGAGGGCTTCTTTAAAAATAGGATTATGACTTTATATTTGTCAAGAATTAATTATCAGCTACAAATATAAATGTAGAGGTATTGTAATTCTTTCCCAAAGGTAGCAGATGTTTTTTTGTCACTTCTAAGAATCGATTCTCTTACCCATAATATCATATACTTCAACGGTAAAGGATTCACGAAGTCTTTCTTCTGTTTTAACACGGTCCGTCGTCGCGATAATAAACATTTGTTCGGGATGGATGAATTTATTCGCCGCGCGCAGAATATCTTCCTTTGTTACGTTGTTAATTTTATCCCTGAAAGTGCGGAAATAGTCGTGTGGTAAATCAAATACCACAATATTCGCCAGCCCCAGAGCTATCTGATCCGCGGTTTCAAATGCTACCGGAAATATTCCTGTGATATGACCTTTTGAGCTCTGAATTTCATCGTCGGTTACTTCCGAAAGCTGTAATTCCTTAATCTCGTTGAATATCTCAGTGATCGTTTCAAGTGTATACCGGATATCCGCCGCGGTGGAAATCTGGAAGGGACCGGTTCCTTGTCGAAAATTAAATTTTGAACTGGCGCCATAAGTATAACCATGTTCTTCCCTGAGATTCATATTGATCCTCGAAAGAAAATATCCGCCCAATATCTCATTCATTAACATGACTGAATAAAAGTCGGGGTGATTTCTTTCAATTCCATGATGACCTATTCTAAATTCTGTCTGAACGGCGCCTTCCTTATGTATAAGTTTTATTGATGTCTTATCCGGATTTTTAAACGCAGGGACCTTAAAATCAACGGAAATCCCCGTCTGCCAGTCCGCAAAATATTTATTTACAAGCTCTTCCGCCTCTGCCCGGGAAATATCTCCTACGACAACCAGAACCGCGTTATTGGGTATATATTGTTTGATATAAAAATTTTTGATCTCGTCAAGCGTGATATTCTGAATCGAAATCTCATTTCCTTCCAGCGGTCGGGCATATCGAAAATCTCCGTAAAGAAAATCCGCAAACCGCTCATTAGCGATTTTTGACGGATTATCCATGCCCTGCAGCCTGCCCGTGAGTAACTCCTTTTTTATCCGTTCAAATTCTCTCTCCGGGAAGATCGGATTAAACAGGATATCCTCATATACATCCATCGCGCTTGATAAATGCTTCTTGAGCGTATTTAGTTCGACATAGGTGGCATTCCAATCAGAAAATATATCCAGATGCGCTCCAAGGAATTCAAGTTCATTGGCAATATTCACAGATGAACGGGACTTTGTACCTTCTGAAATCAGTTCTGAAGTAAAATTCGCAAGCCCTTCACGGCCTTCCGTCTCAATCAACGCTCCGGTGCGTATACAAAGATTGATACTGACCAGAGGCAGATCGCCATAAGGCGCATGTATAACTTTTAGTCCGTTTGAAATTGTAAAACTCTCATATTCCGGGAAATGGAATGGCCTGTGTTCTCGCGGCCCTGGTATTTTTGAGCGGTCTATGTTCTGATTCATTAATGCCTCTTAATAAATTATTTCGTTTTGGGTAAAAAGGTCACAACGGTGCGGTTATCAACATTCAGATATTTCTTTGCCGCTTCTCTCATCTTTTCTGGATTTACGGCATGGTAGCGATTAATTTCTTCATTTATAAGTTCCGGTTTATCAAAATAAGTAGCGAACATATTTAATAAATCAGCTTTTGATGCATTTGATTGAAGTTCACGTATTTTTCTCGCGTCAATCTGGTTGACAACACGAGCAAACTCACTGTTTCCAATCAGATCCGATTTCACTTTTTCAATTTCTTTCTCAAGCGCTGATTCCAGAAAATCGATTTCAATCCCTGGTTTGGGGGTGATCAGGAAAATCATCAGAGAACCTCTCTGCATCGGCAAAATGAATGCGAATGCGTCCTGTGCGATCTGCGAATCATAAACCAGAGACTGATAGAGCCGTGAACTTTTTCCGGAAGAAAGAATATCCGACATTAAATCCAGCGCGTACCATTCATCCGTCCCGTAAGGCGGCACATGATAGGCCATATACAGCCGTGGAAGCTGAACATTATCAATCAATGTTTCACGTTTTTCACCCCGGTTAAATTCATCAAACGGTCCGGGAACGGGGGGAATTTCATGACCATTTTTAATCGAGCCGAAATATTTTTCCACAAGTGCCCGGGCCTGAACCGGGTCAAAATCGCCGGCCAGCGTCAGGGATGCGTTTCGCGGGGCATAGTATGTTTTGAAAAACTGCCGGATATCATCCAGACTTGCCGCGTCAAGATCTTCCATATAACCGATGATGGGCCAGTGATAAGAGAATTCATCTGAATAGGAGAGCTCAAGAATTTTTTCGAGCCACAGACCATAAGGCTGATTGTCAACTCTCTGGCGTCGTTCATTTTTAACCACATCACGCTGATTATCAAGTTTCTCCTGGGTCATAGCCGGCAAGAGAAATCCCATCCTGTCCGATTCCAGCCAGAGACCCATTTCAAGATAATGTGATGGCAGAGTTTCATAATAATTGGTCCGGTCAAAAAAGGTCGATCCGTTCAGATTGCCTCCGGCGGACTGAACCAACTTGAAATGCATGTCGTTTCCCACATGCTCGCTCCCCTGGAACATCATGTGTTCAAACAAATGAGCAAATCCTGTCCGACCCTTGCGCTCGTTTCCGGAGCCGACATGATACCAAAGATTAACAGCAACAATCGGTATACGGTGATCTTCGTGCAAAATGACCCGAAGGCCGTTATTCAGGAAATATTGATCAAATTGAATTTTTAAATCCATACTACTGGTCTCCGGAAACTAAAATCTATCTTAATATTGAAAAAATCAGCGGAAGGGAAAATAATTTAGAATCAGATATAACCCGCTAAAAAAGTAAAAGAAATTAAGGATTTTCCCATTCAATTCCAAAATTATTTCGACACTTCATAATATCAATTTACATACTATATTCCAAAACAGGATCCAGTTAAATATAATTGCCGGCCAGAGCACAAATCTCTCAAACTGAACATAAAATTTTACCCGCAATTCAAATGTGAAATATTTAACAAAAGATTAATATTTCGCTTCTTTTTGCCGATAATATTTGTTAAATTGTTCCCAAATTAATTGACCTAAGTTGCTATATTTAATGTATTTAAATTTCACAAAATGCATAATATTTCATTGATTTGATTTTTTACTATTTCGGAGATCCGCATGACTATAGAGGAAAAACTGGCATATCTGCAAAAACGGCGGGATAACGCGCGTCTGGGCGGAGGTTTAAAAGCCATCGAAAAACAACATGCCAAGGGGCGCATGACGGCAAGAGAAAGAATTCATAGACTTCTTGATGATGGAAGCTTTGAAGAATTCGATATGTTTAAAACTCACCGTTCCCATGATTTTGGTTTGCATAAAAAATTAATAGACGGTGACGGAGTCGTTACCGGCTACGGCACGGTAAACGGCAGATTGATATATGTATTTTCACAGGATTTCACTGTCTTCGGTGGTTCACTTTCAGAAACCTACGCGGAAAAAATCTGTAAAATTATGGATCTGGCCATGAGAAACGGCGCCCCGGTGATAGGATTAAATGATTCCGGCGGCGCGCGAATCCAGGAGGGCATTGAAAGTCTCGCCGGGTATGCTGACATTTTTCTGCGAAATGTAATGGCATCGGGCGTGGTACCGCAAATCACCGGGATATTCGGTCCATGCGCGGGCGGCGCGGTTTATTCACCCGCGCTTACCGATTTTGTCGCCATGGTCAAAAACAACAGTTATATGTTTCTTACCGGGCCTAAAGTCGTAAAAACCGTCACAAATGAGGATGTCACGGTTGAAGAACTTGGCGGCGCGTCAATCCATACAACCAAAAGCGGTGTAGCAAGCATCGCGCTGGATACGGAGGAAGAAACAATCCAGTTTATCAAGACCCTGATTAAATACATCCCGCAAAACAATATGGAAAATCCCCATCCAATCCCTACTACTGATTCCGTGGACCGCTTCGAAGACGAATTAAATTATATTGTTCCCGATAATCCGAATCTTCCATATAATATTAAGGATGTCATTTTTCGTACGGTTGACGATCATTCTTTTCTTGAACTACAGGATTCATTCGCGCCGAATCTGGTGATTGGTTTTGCAGCATATAACGGTCATTCTGTTGGCATCGTTGCCAATCAGCCAAACTACCTTGCCGGTGTTCTTGATAATAATTCATCCATAAAAGGAGCGCGGTTTGTGCGCTTCTGCGATGCTTTTAATATCCCGATCATCACCTTCGTGGATGTGCCGGGATTTTTACCGGGGACAAATCAGGAATACAACGGCATCATCAGAAACGGGGCAAAACTGCTTTACGCGTTCGCCGAAGCCACCGTTCCAAAGATAACTGTTATCACACGTAAAGCATACGGCGGCGCTTACTGCGTTATGAGCTCCAAACATCTTCGCGGTGATATCAACTATGCCTGGCCCGGAGCCGAAATAGCTGTGATGGGGCCGAAGGGGGCCGTTGAAATCCTTTCAGCCAAAGAGATCTCCGAATCTGATGACCCGGAAGGGTTTTTGAAAGAGAAAGAACAGGAATATTTCGATAAGTTTGCCAATCCTTATGTCGCGGCAAGCCGGGGTTATATCGATGATATTATTGAACCCAGACGAACACGTTTCAGGATCATCAAGGCACTGGAGATGTTGAAAAATAAGCGTGAAACAATGCCTATGAAAAAGCACGGGAATATCCCCTTATAAGGAGTCAAAAAAAAATGTCTTATAGTTTAAAAATAGTTCTTCTATCCGCCGGGTCGGCCGAGTGGATTCAGAAGATTGTGGAAGGTAACGGCTTGCTCATATCAGTTATCGGAATGACCATCGTTTTCTCCGGGCTTCTCCTGATAAGTCTGAGCATTAGATTATTAACAAAATTAGATTCAAATAATATCGGTGATGACGAGAATGAAACTATCGGGATCTCAGCGCTAAGCGATGAAGAAAATAATTCCGTATCCGAGGAGGTCATCATTGCGATTACAACCGCCATTTCATTATGCCATTCATACGTTGAGGGGGAAAAACAGCGATTAACATGGGAAGATGATTCGTATGAGCAATCACCATGGAGTGTGTCCGGTATCGTTCAGGGAGTGACACAGCGATCGAATATTTCTACTATGAAAGGACAAACCAATGCGTAGCTATGAATTTACAATAAATGGTAATTCCTATAAAGTAGCCATCAAAAACATTACTGAAGAACGAGCGGATGTTGTTGTAAACGGTAACAGGTACGATGTGCAAATTGATGCTATCTCATCAATCTCTACCCCGCCGCTCATGATAAATCCCATTAAAAAGAGCGCAAAGATCTCCCCTTACAGCGAGCCGCCAAGCATGCATATCTCTTCACCGGCGCAGGCTTCTAAATCTCATGCCGGCGCCAAAGGGGTTTTATCGATTGTCGCCCCTATTCCCGGAACCATTCTGAAAGTACTGGTGGAGGAAGGGCAGAAAATTGAAGCAGGTCAGATTGTTGTCAAGATGGAAGCTATGAAAATGGAAAATGAAATAAAAGCAACCAGTTCCGGCTATGTTAAAAAGATCCTTGTCAAGGAATCAGATTCCGTTCTTGAAGGAGCGGAGCTGGTAATATTGGGAGAGGCCGGATGACTGAAATTCTCAATTTTGTAAATACGACCGGATTTGTAAATATGACATTTGGTCATGCGGTGATGTTATCCATAGGCGCTATATTCATCTACCTGGGCATTGCTAAACATTATGAGCCTCTGCTGCTTGTACCTATTGGCTTCGGTATCATTTTCGGGAATATTCCCGCTCTGTTTGGTATGCAGATCAGTATCTATGAGGAAGGCAGTGTTCTGAGCTACCTTTATTTTGGAGTGCTTAAAGGGATATATCCGCCTCTCATATTTCTCGGTATCGGAGCGATGACCGATTTTTCTACCATGTTGTCAAATCCAAAACTTATACTGCTGGGAGCCGCTGCCCAGATTGGAATTTTTCTTACATTGATCGGCGCGCTCGCGCTTGGATTTACGCCGACGGAGGCCGGAGCCATTGGAATTATCGGCGGAGCCGATGGACCGACGGCAATTTTTTTATCATCGAAACTGGCGCCTCATCTTATCGGCGCCATAGCCATCGCGGCATATTCATACATGGCGCTTGTTCCCGTAATCCAACCGCCGATTATTAGACTTCTAACTACAAAAAATGAACGTCTGATCCGGATGAAACCGCCCCGGCAGGTGTCTAAAAAAGTCAAGGTTATCTTTCCGATAATCGGCTTTATCATCTGCGGAATGATCGCTCCCGGATCGAGTACTCTTCTTGGTATGCTGTTTTTTGGAAATTTGCTAAAAGAAAGCGGTGTTACGGAAAGACTTGCAAATTCAGCAAGAAACGCCCTGATCGATATCGTCACGATACTTCTGGGACTGACCGTAGGCGCCTCCACACAGGCGGATATATTTTTAACGCCTAAGTCATTGGGGATTTTTGTACTGGGCGCTTTTTCATTTGTGATTGCCACGGCGGGAGGCGTTTTATTCGCCAAATTTATGAATCTTTTCCTCAAGGATAAAATAAATCCAATGATCGGTGCCGCGGGAGTCTCCGCGGTTCCTGACTCCGCGAGAGTTGTTCACACAGAAGGACAAAAGGAAGATCCCGGAAATTATCTGCTCATGCACGCCATGGCTCCAAACGTTGCAGGGGTAATAGGCTCGGCAATAGGAGCCGGTATCCTGTGGTCCATTCTGGTGAAATAGCTTCACAAAACACAAAAGGCGCACATGTAGCGCGCCTTTTGTTTATCAATCAGAGATAACTATTATAATAAAGCGGTTATAATACTTTCAAAAGCGCTTTTTGGCCGTGATCCAACTATTTTTTCAACGACCCGTCCTTGCCTGTTAACTACAAATGTAGTCGGTATGCTTTCGATACCGCCATAGGCAGTAACGACTTCGCCGGTTCCGTACACCACGGGATAATTAATATTGTACTGTTCCACAAATCCGGGTACTTTCGAAAAATCACGTGGATCCACCCCGATGCCGATCACTTCAAAACCATCTTTACCATATTTATCCACAAGCTCGATGAATGCCGGAATTTCAGCGCGGCAGGGAGGACACCATGTGGCCCAAAAATTTACGAAGACAACTTTGCCGCTGTAATCACTCAATTTCAAATCATTGCCATTCAGGTCTTTTAAGGTAAAAGCGGGAGCAGCCGGATAATTACTGTCACTGTTCACATGAACGGGCGCTTTTCCCGAAATCGGCTTTGCATTCTGATCCGGCAGGAACATATATCCGAGGAGAATTAATACTGCCGCCGCGCCGATTAATAGAAACCAGATGTTTTTACTGGATTGATTCGCCATAATTGTTCCTTTTTGTTAGGCGTTTTTAAAGGTATTAACAACTTTTTCCACAAATGCCATTTCGGGCAATGCCCCTTCTATCGGAGTGTCTTCTCCAATGATGGTTCTCGGAACACCTCGTACGTTATATTTCATGGAAAGGTGCGGAAACTCGGTGGCTTCAATCATATCACCTGTGATAAATTCATTTTCCATGGCCATTTTATGTGCCATCCGAACAGCTGCCGGGCAATATGGACAGGTCGGTGTCACAAAAACCTGCAGATGAAGCGGAGCGGTAACCTGTTTCAGCAGCTCCTTGGCCTGGGCAGACAATCCGGACTCGCCCTTTGAAACATCTGCAATATCTTCCAGCAATGAAGAAAATTCATACCCGGAAGGGATTCCGTAATACCTGATTCCAAAATCTCTTTCACCCTCAACAACCGTTGCAGGTATTTTATCAATCTTATATTTCTCTGCTACTTCCTTGTCAGTCACAAAATTATAAACCGTCAGGGTTACTTTATCACCTAATTCTGTGACTTCCTCCAGAATCTGTCTTGTCTCCCGGCAGTACTGGCACTCTATTTCCTGTGTGAAGAAAAGCAATTTAACTTCATTTTTCATTCCTGAAAAGAGATTACGAATGTAATCCTTATCCTTCTCCTGTAAAAAACTCATATTTATCTCCTTTCTAATTCAGAACGGAAGCACCCTGTAAATAGTAATTCAATTTATCGGTAATCTGCTTTTTGGGCACAGCGCCGATAATTTTATCCAACGCTTCGCCATTCCGGAATACGATCATGGTTGGAATGCTCATGATTCCAAATTTCATGGCTGTCGCGGTATTGTCATCCGTATTTAATTTTACCACTTTTACTTTTCCCTCATATTCAGAGGCAATTTCCTCCAGAATGGGGGCAATCATTCTGCATGGCGCGCACCATGGCGCCCAAAAATCAACAATGACGGGTACGATCGATTCCATTACTTCTTTCTGGAAAGTGGCGTCGGTTACTGTGACAGGTTTCATTTTTTACCCTTTGCAAAGTTTAATATTTTTTTATTTGTTGAATTTGATGCGTTTTTATTTAAAAGGATACATTGAGGATTGTTGGCAAATATATGCAGAAAAATTTGAAGAACACACCCTTAAACCGGTTTTAAGACTGTTAATTTAACCGATTACAAGCTGGTGTTAAAATAGGATTTCGTCCATTATTCTTTGGCCGGCTTCCATTTAACATTTTCCAAATCCAGGACTTTCAATAAACGATTGCTCACATCTTCCGGAAGTTTTTCAGGGCAGTCGATTTCCTTGCATAAAATTACTGTCTTCCGCACCGTATCTAAGTACACCTTGCATGTCGGGCAATTTTTTAAATGCTCCATCATTTCCTGACATGCCAGCGCGTCAATATCTTCCGAGAGATAATCGCAAATTAGTTTAATTTTTTCTTCATTGTGTTCATTTAACATCTTATTTAATTACCCTTTCCTCGAAATAGTCCGACAGTGAATCTCTTAAAAATTGCCGGGCGCGCCGCAGTCTGATTTTTACATTTTCTTCAGTGATACTGAGAATCGCGCTGGTTTCTTTAATAGAAAGACCTTCAATATCCCTCAATATAAAAACACTCCTGTAAATATCCGAAAGCTTGTTAATCGCTTCATCCAATTTGGATTTCACCTCGGAATCATAAATATTTATTGATGGATCCTGAGACCAGTCAATAAATAATCGGCTTTCGACACTCTCATTGAATTCCGGATTATCATTAAGCTCCTGAAAAACCACCTTTTTTTTTCTCAGCTTCATCAGACTGGCATTTGTGGCAATCCGGTAAATCCAGGTAAAAAAACTTGACCGGCCATCGAACGTATGAAGCTTTTCAATTACCGTTAAAAATGTCTCCTGCAATACATCTTCAGCATCTTCCCGTTTGCGTAAAATACGCAGGGAAAGATTATATATACGTTCACTATACAGATGAACTAACTGCGATAAAGCGGCTTTATCTCCACCTTTCGCTTGTTCAACAAGTAAGGATTCATCCACGAACTATCTCTCTTTCCTCTGATGTAATATTTCCGTTTAAGATACATAAATACCCTTAACGGATATTACCGGCTAAATGTTGGCTAATATAAAGAAACTATCAAACCGCTTCAACTTATGTATTCAATCTTATAATTCATATCATGTCAAATGGTTTCATACGGCAGGATATATATCGAATTTGTGAAGGGATTAATATCGATATACACCTTGACTCCGTAGACTTCCTGTATAATGGGAAACTTCAGGACATCCTCGGGTTTTCCATCTTTCAGTATTGATCCGTTATGCATAAGAATTAAGCGGTCACAAAACTGGGCGGCCAGATTAATATCATGGGTGACAAGCACGATCGCTTTATGATCTTCCTGCCCTAATTTTTTTAAGATCCGGTAAATTCCCTGCTGGTGTTTCAGATCGAGTGCCGAGGTAGGTTCATCCAACAAAAGCAGTTCAGCTTCCTGAGCCAGTACACTTGCTATAATGGCGCGCTGTTTCTCCCCACCGCTCAAATTTGTAAACGGCCGTTCCGCGAGTGATTTCAGGTTCATCCGGCTCATGGCTGAATTTATTTTCTCACCTGCATCCGCATCGATCTGCAGCAGACCATGCTGGTGCGGAAATCGGCCCATCATAACAACTTCCCGCACGGAAAATGAAAATGCCAGGTCAACCGTCTGCGGCACGTAACCTAAGATTCCCGCTATTTTTTTCCGGCTGAACTCACCTATATTTTTCCCGGCAAGTTCAATCCGTCCTTCATCAGGCGCCAGCAATCCGGCCATCAGCTTCAACAATGTCGTTTTTCCGGCTCCGTTTGGGCCGATAATTCCGAC
>JBFXGD010000125.1:0-10414 GCA_050178385.1 Calditrichaceae bacterium | reverse complement strand
CCAAATGAAATTGATCCGATGAAAGCCGTGGTAATGATGGATACGATCGATGAAAATATGGATAAATTTATCCGCGAACTCAATGAATATGCAGAAAGGTTGGGGCCACAATTCTTTACAATTTTAGAGAATCAAAAACTACCTGAGTATGATCCTAAAAAGGAAAAAATTAAGAAGAAAGAAGAGAAGGCCAAAAAAGAAGAAGAAAGTAAACAACCATTTAAATCTTTAGAAAATCTTCTGGGCGAGTATTTCCAAACTGAATTGAATGATAATAAATCCGAAATTCTTAATATTCTTGAAAGTCTGAAAACTGAACCTGAAAACCGTGCCCTTTTAGCCTCGATTATAAAACAAATTAGATCTTTAAAAGAAGTCAGTATGATTCACGGTTACAGCGGAATTGAAAATCTTTGTTCGGGATTAATTCGTGAGATGAATTATGCAAACAACAATGTTAAAATTTTCAGTGAAGCTACATACCGGGCAGTTGAGTCAATTCTTGACAGTCTTACACCCGTTGACAGGTTTCTGAATATTTCAAAGAATGATGATCTTCTGATTTCGCTACAGGATCAAATCTCGGGCTTGCGGGATACTTTTGCGGAGATAGAGCCTGAGGTATCTGAAGAAGAAATACAACAGGAAATCACCCCGCAGGATGAGCCTGCAGGGTTACCTGATTTTGGATTTGAAGACAAAAAAGCGATGGGTAAAATTTTTGGGGATTTGTTTAATCAGGTCGCAAGGCAAATCATGACCGAGCATCCCCGGATAAAAGAAAAAGACGCCTTTAATCGTGTTCGTGATCTGTCGGGAAAATTAAGATCAGCAGCCGCATTAATGGGTTTTTCTTCGCTGATTTCCGAGTTTTTCGTTCCTTTGGAAAATATTTACGACAAAATTAGTGGTTATTCCGGTGATGATATAAAGGATGTCATTGATCAAATAGAGACTTCCTGGGAAATTACCGGACAAAAAGATTTTTCTGTGGAATCACTCAGCATACCTGAATTATCCGATATATTTGTTTCTGTTCAGAATTTGCTCATACCGGAGCCGGAATTATATGACATCGACAATGATGAACAGGTGGTTAAGGCGCTTGCGGAATCAATGCAGCATAAATGGCAACACTTAAAGAACAGATTAGACGTGTGCCTTTTAGAAAACTCCGAAACGGATCGGAGTGAACTGGTTTCATTCTTTAAATTTTTTGGCAGGAATCTTAAATTTGCCGGGTGTGACAATTTCCTTAAACCGGTTAAATTTTTTGAAAATCTAATCGGTGAAGTATCAGGTAAAAGTTATTCGAAGAATATTGCTTTCGAAATTGAAAAGTCTTTCGGGTTGTTGTTAGAAAGACTGAATTATCAAGGGGAAAACGCTGCATCTGATGACATAATTTCCGCGCTTTCTGAAATAATTGAAGAATTGCCGGTTGTGGAAGAGCCGAAAGCTGAAGACGGTTCCGGCGAAGAGGATTTGGACAGCATTTTCAAGTCAGAAGCAATGCAGTCCATCAATATAGCGCGGGCGGCATTAACACTTCTGGACGCCGATAAAAACAACAGGGAAGCATTTGCAGAAATTGAAAACGCCATACATTCAATAAAATCATCAGCGCATTTAATGGATCTAATGTCTGTAGTTAGGCTTAGCTCTCTGATTGAGGAGATTTCCGAAATTTTTGGAAAAATCCGGTCTGATGTACCCGGAAATATTCCGAAAGCTCTGAATGACGGAGTCAATACACTCGAAGCTCTTATTAATAATCCTGATACTGAAACCGAAACAATAGTGGAATTTCTTCAGCATACGCTGGATTCGATAGAAATCGTCGATATGGAATCATCAGAAGATTCTGAATCAATGGAAAAGACGCCGGTGGAAGTATCAGAAGATGAGAAACCTCTGTTTTCGGCCGACAAAAACACGGACGCCGACCTTGTTGAGATCTTTCAGGATGAAGCCAGGTTGTTTATGGCGACTATTAACAAAGCACATGATAAAATTAAGAGAAAACCTGATGACGGAAAAGCCCTGGATGAATTGGAGAACGCTTCCCATTCATTGAAAATGTCTGCCAGAATGATGGGGTTCGGGGATATTTCACATATAGCAGAAAACCTCGAATCAATTGTTGAATCTGTGCGCAATAATGAAATAGAAATTGATTCTGAACTTCAGGAAAATATCACGACTGCCGTTGATTATATCAGCAGATTGAGTAGTGGAGAAAAGATAAGCAAGGGTGATCTGGCGGAGCTGCTCAACTCGATGGATGTGAATAATTATAAGGCGGAATTACCGGTTGATCCGATCGATGAAGACCAGGATGAGACGGTTCCTGAAAATATCAGGGAAATATTTCTTGAAGAAGCCGGTCAGCTGCTTGAAGCTCTTAACAAAGAACTTCTTGAATTAGAAAAGATGCCCGAAAGTGATACGATTTTGGCGGACGTGCTCCGGAATATCCATACACTCAAGGGAAGCTCGTTAATGAGCACTTATAGTCGTATAGGGGAGGTCAGCCATAAGCTGGAGGATTATTTTCAGCTTTATAAACAGAAAAAGGGCGGATCAAAGAGTGATATGCTTAATCCCGCATTCACCGCGATCGATTTAATACAGGATCTTGTTACAGCGATTCAGAACGGAGAAGGGGAAAATGTTCCGCTTTATCTGGCAAGGCTTGCGGAGCTGGATAATAAGTTATTTCTCTATCAAAATATGGAAGAACTTCCGGATGAATTGAAAGCCGCGGAAATGCCGGCCGCTCAGGTTCCGGCAAAACGTTCAGATGGGGTAAAGGAAGAAGAAAAAAATATTCGCGTAAGCACGGATTATCTGGATAAACTTGTGGACATGGCTGCGGATTTGGTGATCAATCAGACACAACTGAGCACATATCTGGATACGTTTAAGAAAATCATTTCCGATATTGAAAGCGGCAAGAAAAAAATATATTCTTCGGAAGATATTGTTGAAGAAGTAGTAGAAGAAGATATACTTACTGATGGCGGATTAAAAAGTTTTGACCCCGAACAGATGGACAATCTTAAGATTCTTGCCGGGAATTTTAAGGATATTCTTAAAACCGTAAGTACTGTTTCACTGGACTTAAACAAGCTCACACAGGGAGTTGAACAAAGTGTTGGGAGAATCTCAAATCTGAGTAAACAACTTCACGGTGACATTCTTAAAGCCCGAATGGTTCCTATCGAATATCTGTTTAACCGCTATCCGCGATCTGTCCGCGATCTTGCTAAATCACAGAATAAAAAAATTAATCTGGATGTTGCAGAACAGGATGTTGAACTTGACCGCGCGCTGGTAGAAGCGTTAAGCGATCCCCTGATGCACATTATCAGAAACGCGATTGATCACGGGATAGAATTACCAAAAGATCGTAAAGCTTTGAAAAAAAGTGAAACGGGTAATCTTTATCTGCGGGCGCGTCAGGAAAGGAATCAGGTTGTTATCGAAGTTGAGGATGACGGGCAGGGAATCGATCTTGGAAAGATAAAGGCGAAAATTATCAGCAAAAAAATGGCTGATCGTAAAGATGTCGATCAACTAAGCGAAGCTGAAATTCTGGACTACATCTTTTATCCCGGCTTCAGTACTCGTGATGAAGCAAATGAGATTTCCGGCAGAGGTATCGGGATGGATGTTGTCGCGAATGAAATACAAAAAATGAAGGGTAACATCCGTATCAAAACCGAGAAAAATGTCGGGACCACATTTAGTATTCGTGTCCCGCTGACGCTCATCATTTCACAGGCGATCATGATAAGGGCCGCCGGACAAATAGTAGCTATTCCAATGCTCGCTATTCAGGAATCGGTAAGATTTGAGCCAAAGGACTTGATTCTTGAAGGTGAAAAAGGGTACATAAAAATTCGCGGTAAATTACTCCCCTATCTGGAAATAGATAAATTGCTTCAGTTTAATAAAGAAGAAAGCGGGCAAAAAAAGATCAACGCCGTTGTGCTTCATGACGCGGGAGTTAGCATTGCGCTGGGTGTGGATGAAATTTTGGGAAGACAGGAAATTGTCATTAAAACTCTTGGCTCCCATTTACAAAATGTCGAATATATCTCCGGAGGCACCATATTAGGCAGTGGAGAAGTCGCGTTAATACTTGATTACTCCGCGGTCATCCGGACAGCAGAGCTTCAGTTTTTTGGGAGTATCACGGATAAGTATTCAGGCCGTAAAGCAAGGGTTAGTCTCCCCGAAGCGGAAGAAATAAAGAAACCTAAACCTGCAAAGAAAAGGAAAACCGTAAAGAAAGTAATCAAAAAGAAAAAAATATCATCACGAAAACCACAAATTTTAATCGTCGATGATTCAAGCAGTGTTAGGAATTTCGTCGGATCGGTTCTGGAAAAACATAATTTCACGATTGTTAAATCAAACAACGGGGAAGACGCGCTTACAAAAATTAAAACAGAAAAAATTGATCTGATGATTACTGACCTCGAGATGCCCAAAATGCACGGATTCGAGCTGATTAAATCAATACGAAAAGACAAGAAATTTGAAGGGTTGCCGATTGTGATTTTAACAGGCCGGGCCGGAATGACCCAACAGCAGGAGGGTGAGGATATCGGAGCTAATGCTTTTCTGGTTAAACCATTTAAAGAAACTGATCTGATTCGCGTATTATCTGATTTTATTGAAATAGGTTCTGATATCAGGTAAAACGAATCAATCCGGCGTTTTTTTGGAAAATATGATACATTAACTTTATTGATTTTATATTAAATGGAATTGCTATGAGCAAGATTTATGGATTGATTGTATGTGTTTTTCTAGTTTTTTCAGGTGTGGCACAGGCCCAGAATAATGTTGTTTCAGGAACAAGAATTACTGAAAACACGGTCTGGAGCGGGACTGTTGTAATTGAAGGCGATGTGACAGTGGTTTCATCAGCCCGTTTGGATATTACCCCCGGGACAAAAATTTTATTCTCCCCTAATAAAGATAAATTCAGATCAGGAAGCGATAAGACACGATGTGAGCTGATAATAGAGGGTATTCTTATGGCAAAGGGTGATATCAGCAATAAGATTACGTTTTCTTCAAACAGCAGTGAACCCAGAATGGGCGATTGGTACGGAATTACAATACTCAATCCTAAACAGGTGTCGATTATCGAGTATTCGGTGATCGAATATGCATACAATGGTATAACGGTGAAAAAAAGTGATCCGCAGATCAGAAATTCCCAGATTCGGTTTAATTTTAACGCCGGCATCAGCGCGGAGGTCAAAGCGGCTCCCAAAATTTATAAAAATATATTAACTGAAAATGGGTACGCGGGATTGATTTGTAATCTTGGAGCAAGACCGATTCTGTCTGAAAATTTAATTACACTGAACCAAATCGGTGTTGTGATATTTAGTCTCTCTCAGCCTAATCTTGGTTCTGTTCAGAAAGATTCCGACTATAACCTGGGGCAGAACCGGATTTTCGAAAACACGGAATATGAAGTTTACAATCATTCCAATTTACCGATCAAAGCGGAAAATAATTCCTGGGGTACATTTACCGGCAGGAATGAGCTGGCGGTAAAACTGTATGATAATAACAACGAGAGTAAGTTCGGCCCAATTGACGTTGACCCATTCCTTGGCGCCAACAAAAACTTACAGGAATTTTTATTGTTATCTCAGAACACAAATCAGACGGAAGAAAAAGTTGAACCACCGAAAACACAGCCGGCAGCAGAAAGCGTAAAAACCGAAAAACCGTCCGCGCCGGTAACGATTCCCCGGGATGTTGCAATCAAGGATATTGCGAACCAGGTGAAGCAGGAAGATATTTCGGATTCTGGTGTTAAAGATGTTCAAAATACTAAAACAGAATCGGAAACTGCATCTCTTGCTGTTGCGCCGGAAAAATTAACACCTACAGCGCCGGTACAAGAGAAAGCCAATGTCCCGTCCATTAACTACGATCAGGTTTTCCTTGAGCCATTCCTTGACAACAAAAAAATCGCCTTAAAAACATATGCTCCTCAAATTTCGAATAAATCACTTGGGATGGGAGCTAATGGAAAAGTTATTGTACGCGTGGTTGTCGGTAAGAACGGATTCGTTGAATCAGCACAGGTTTTAAAAGGGCTGAATGCTTATTACGATAAGCTTTCTATTGAAGCTGCAGAAAAATTTACTTTTAAATCAGGGACGGTAAATGGTAAAAAAGTACGCTTTTCTACCAATCTTTTCTTTGAATTTAAGTGAAAGTCCTTCTCATATTTATCGATGGCCTGGGTGTCGGTGAAAATGATGAGTTAAAAAATCCATGCTGCCACTTGAAAACAGGAATTTTTAATCATTTTCAGGACATCAGCGTAAAAAAACAATCACATGATGGCTTTTCAATAGGCCTCGATGCATGCCTCGGTGTTCAGGGATTACCTCAAAGCGCCACCGGTCAGACATCAATTTATACCGGGATAAACGCTGCAGATCTGTTGGGTTATCACCTGTTTCGCGCTCCAAATGCCGCCCTTAGAGAACTGCTCACGCAACAATCTATATTTAAAGACCTCACAACCCGCAATTTCCGAAGTTCATTTGTAAACGCCTTCAGACCGGTATTTTTTACTACACCGGAAATATTCAGAGGGAGCGCTCTCTCTGCCACAGTTATAATGAATCAGGGTGCAGGACTTCCATTTAAGCAATTTGACGATCTAAAGAATCACCGGGCTCTTTATCACGATATTACAAATGAGATCATTCAGAATATGGGTTTTGAAGTTGAACCGGTAACAGTGAAAAGAGCGGCTGAAATATTGGTGCGCCTCTCGGATGAGAACGACTTGACGCTTTTTGAATATTTCCTCACGGATAAAGCGGGACACAAAAAAGATATGAAGATGTCAGTCAGAATTTTGAGGCAATTGGAAAACTTTATAATGTATATTCTGGAAATGGCAGATTTAAGCAGGACAGCGGTTATTGTCATCAGTGACCACGGAAATATTGAAGATTTATCCGTCAAGTCCCACACTTTTAATCCGGCTTTTGCAGCATTTTGGGGAAAATCCGAATTTCTTCATCAGCAAATGCCTAAATCCCTTTTGGATATTTATCCGATAATCCTTAACTTAGTTATGGCTGTTTAACAATTATACCGGATGTTGAAAATTGATGTTTGACTGCGTGGGATTCGGGCTTCTTACTCATGACCGATTAATAAAGGTTGATGATTTTCCCGTGCCGAACCTCAAAATGTATGGTTATGAATGGCGTGAACAGTTAGGCGGACCGGTAGCTGTCGGATTGCTGACGATGGCATCTTTAGGATTAAAATCCGCCTGGGGAATACCGCTGAACGCTTATGAAGAAAACCCGGATTTTTTTGAAAGATATATAATCGGGACAGGTTTGGAGACGATAAATGATTCACGTGTCCTTAAGAAAGTACCTGTACCCAATGCAGTGATAATAATTGATCAGAAGACGGGTGAACGGACGGTGATTTTACAACAGCCGTTAAAATTACCTGTTCTGTCCAAATCATATCTAAAAAAAATTGCCGGGATTACCCGTTGGATTTACACGGATGGCCGGGATTTTGAACTTACAATGAATTTAAAATCAGAATCCGGACGCAATGATACCGGTTTGTTTCTTGACCTTGGAAGTAAAAGGCCGGAATGGGAAAAAATAGTGAAAGATGCGGAAGCAGTTATCGTATCGGATGACATGATGAATCAGGTCGATGGCAATCTCAAGCCAAAAGAGTTTCTCAGGTATCTGGCGGGGATGGGGGTCAAAATAGCGGGAATCACCCTTGGCGGCGAAGGAAGTGTTTTTCTCCATGAAGGGCAATATTATAGTGTCCCCACCCGTAAAAATTCCCGGGTTAAGGATATGACAAATGCAGGCGATGTATTTCATGGAGCATTTCTCGCTGGTCTTATAAAGAACGGAAGTGTTATCAAAAGCGCGGAATTTGCGACCGGAATGGCTTCATGGGTTACCGGACAATACGGACATAACCTTGAGCGCATGCCGTCACGGTTCAAAAAAAAGTATGAACAAATATAAATGGATTAGGGAAATCCGTAAATAATTGAAACACAGGAGACAGGAACGTTGCCGGAGAAAAAAAAGTTATTTGTTGCGATAGCGGGAAATATAGGGGTGGGAAAAACAACATTAACAAAAATGTTAAGCGAAAAACTTGGGTGGAAAGCATATTTTGAGAAGGTGATAGATAACCCATATCTGTCAGATTTTTACAAAGATATGAACAGGTGGAGTTTTCATTTGCAGGTGTTTTTTTTGTCAAACCGGTTTAGAAGCCAAAAGGAAATCACGGAATGGCCGGATTCCTGTATTCAGGATCGGTCTATCTATGAAGATGTGGAAATATTTGCCTATACACTTCATAAGCAGGGATTCATGTCCGATAAGGATTACAGTAATTACAGAGATTTGTTTTCGATAATGGTCAGTTATCTGCGGAAGCCTGATCTGATTGTGTATCTGAAGTCACCCGTCGAACGTCTGCTTCAGCATATCCAAAAAAGGGGCAGGGATTATGAACAAACCATCGATCCGAAATATCTTGCCCAACTGAATGAAGCCTATGACGCCTGGATCGAAAGAGCTAAGGCGGCAAACCTGAGAGTAGTAACGATTGATACCACGCATAGAGATTTTGAGCACAATGAAAATGATTTTAATATAATTTATCAACCAATTAAGGAACTGGAACGACAGAATTGGATAAACGGTGTCTGATTGTTTCTTATTATTTTGCACCTTTAGGTGGTGGTGGGGTTCAGCGAATCCTAAAATTCATAAAATACCTTTCACGGTATGATTGGAGCATCACTGTTGTAACCGCGGGAGAGCAGATGGAGAGTGTTCCGTCTGATCACTCTCTGCTGCGGGAAGTTCCACCTGAAGTTAAGATTATCCGTGTGCTGAACAATCTTCCTGTAATCGAAAAGCGGTTTCTAAAAAATTTGCCGTTTCTAAAAGATGCTTCATACTGGAAAAGATGGCTCAGCGCATTTTATTATATTCCGGATATGAGAAAGGAATGGATCGCACCAGCCAAAAATGCGATTCTGAATGAAATTAATCAAAAAAGTTATGATTGCATTCTTATAACCGCGCCTCCATATTCTCTGGCAATTCTGGCAGCCGAACTGACTCATGAAGTCAGTTTACCTGTAATATTGGATATGCGTGACCCCTGGACGATGAATCCGTATAAGATACATCCAACGGCATTTCACTTTAAAAAGGATTACAAATACGAATTTGACAGCATTTCCCTCGTTCAATACGGTGCAGCAGCATATAAATCTCTCGTTGACAATTATCAAAAGACAATTAAGGGATTCAATTCCGCAAAGTGGGTGATCATTCCCAATGGGTTTGATGAGGATGATTTTGAAGCCCTATCCCCGGTAAAACTGGATGACGGATATTTAAACATAGCTTTCTCGGGAACATTTTATTCTCATATCAATAATCCGGAGAATCTTTTTAAAGCGATTGCGCTGGTCGAAAAAAAATATCCTGAAAAAGTCAGTAAAATACGGTTCCATCACATCGGTAAATCAATGATTTCCCTGTCCGCGCTCGCCAAAAAATACGGCATTGAGGCAAATATCAGGGAATGGGGCTATCTGGAACATAAGGACTGTCTTGATCTTTTGAGTGGAATGGATGTCTGTTGTTTCATTCTGGATGATAAGTACTCCAAAAGTGACATGACCATTGGAGGAAAAGTGTACGAATATTTAAGACTTGGGAAACCGATTCTGGCGCTTGTTCCCGAAACAGGAGAAGCGGCAGATTTAATCAACCAGACAAATTCAGGCAGAGTTATACCTCCCAGCAGAATCAGTGAACTTGCACAAGTGCTGGCCGAATGGACCGATTCGATTCCCAAATTTAAATTTAATGACATCGATAAGTACTCCAGGAAAAATTTAACTGATACTTTCCACCATTTTCTTGAAAGAATTATAAGTGTATAACATGGATCTTAATGAAAGATTTGCCAAAAATTGGTTGTTTCTCTTCAGCATTGCCTTCATGATTGCGGCGGGAGGATTTGTCACCTTGTTTTTTGTGATATATTCCCGCGTAAAAATCAGTCCGGAAATTATTGAATCATATTACCAGGCGCTGCTGTTTTTAGCGGGATTCGCGACTCTGATCATCACACCGGTGGGAATTTTATACCGTTCAAATGTCGAAAAACTGATAAGGTTTGAATGGGCCATAAAATTACGTTCCACATTCTACGGTTTTGGTGTTCTGATCCTGTTAATGTATGGTTTTTACCTCTTCCATAAAGAGGGAATCAGCATTAAAATAGGAGAATTGGCAGCGGCCGGATTTGCGGTTTATCTGTTTTATAAATT
>JBFXGD010000124.1:0-10477 GCA_050178385.1 Calditrichaceae bacterium | reverse complement strand
CTAAAGTCTTTGTAGGCGATCAGCGCTCGCGACAGGTCTTCAAGATCAGAATCGTCGGGGAGAAGCGTTATAGTCTTTCCTGTCAACAGCGGTGTGAATACCGCGGTGACTGTGGCATCGAAAGCCAGGGTTGAGTGCACGAGTGATCCCCGTCCATCCGTTAACGGATAAGCCTCAATACACCAGTTTAGATAATTGGTCAGCCCGCGATGGGTAATCAAAGTGCCTTTGGGTTTGCCTGTTGAACCGGAAGTATAGATCAAATATGCCAGGTGGTCAGGATCTACCTTTATGTCCGGTTCAGATATGTCCTGTGACGATATCAATTCTTGCTCAGAATCAAGACAAGCTATTTTTGCAGTTTGACTTGAGAACATGGGAACCAGCGCGCTGTGAGTCAGCAGAATAGATATACCGGAATCTTCAATTATAAATGCCAGACGGTCATCCGGATAAGCCGGATCTATGGGAACATAAGCGCCGCCTGCTTTAAGCACACCAAGAACAGACACTATCAGATCTGTAGAACGCTTCATGCATAAGCCAACGGGAACATCGGGACCAACCCCGAGGGATATCAGATAATGGGCGAGACGGTTACTCTCTTCATGAAGTTGACTGTAAGTGAGCTTCTCCTGTTCACCGAGTTCAAGGGCAATCTGATCAGGTGTTTTTCTAACCTGTCCGGAAAAAATTTGATGAACAGGTAAATCTATTTTAAGCGGCTTTTTTCTGCCGTTCCATCCGGAGATTAACTGATCATATTCGTGTTCCGAAATCATATTGATCCGGCCGACCTGCTCATTAGGATTGGTTACCATACCATTTAGCAAGTTTTGAAAATGATCCAGCATGACCGAAATCGTCGATTTTTCAAATAAATCGGTGTTATACTCCAAAGCGCCGCTGATTTGATCCTTTTCTTCTGTCATAAACATGGTGATGTCAAACTTTGATGTGCCGCTGTGCGCCTCAATCGGACTGATTACAAGGTCAGAAGACCCGTTTTCTGATTTTTCCGGGAGATTTAGAATGACAAACATGACCTGGAAAAGGGGAGAATGACTTGTATTTCGTTCCGGCTGAACAGCGTCAACAATCTTTTCGAACGGCACATCCTGGTGGGCATAAGCGCCTAATGCCGTTTCTCTGACGTTTTGAATAAGCTGTCTGTAAGAAATCTTCCCGGATATATTCGCGCGCATTACAAGCGTATTGACAAAAAAGCCGACAATTCCTTCGATTTCAGGACGGTTCCGGTTGGCGATGGGGGTACCGACAGATATAATTTCTTCATTGGTATAACGGTAAAGCAGGGTCTGGAAAGCAGCGAGTAATACCATGAATAAGGTGGCATTTTCTTCATGGGAAAGTTTTTTAATGCGATCCGCGAGATTTTTATCAATGCTGAACGGCAGATATGCCCCCTTAAATGTCTGCATCGCGGATCGAGGCCGGTCTGTCGGCAGCTCAAGAACGGGAGGTATTCCGTCAAGCTGATTTCTCCAGTATTTCAACTGTTTGTCAAGCACATCTCCCTTGAGCCAGCTGCGCTGCCAGAAAGCAAAATCGGCATACTGAAGCTTCACATGGGCCAGAGGGGATGGCCGTTTGTGTAAAAAGGCATCATATATGACGGATAATTCACGCATCATCACCTGTGACGACCAGTTATCTGATATGATGTGATGAATCACCATGATCACCGCGTAATCGTGATTACCAATTTTTAATAATTCAATATGAAAAAGGGGCAGTGTATTTAGGGAAATAGGCTCAAGCGATTTTTCCCGGGAGATTCGCTGTATTTCATTCTCTTTTTCAGCGGATTTCAAATGTTTTAAATCAGTGACCTTTATAGAAATCCGGTATTCATCGAAAATTTTTTGTACCGGTGAGCCATTCAGAGTCAAAAATACCGTTCTCAGCGATTCATGGCGGCGGATAATTTCATTAAAACCTTCTTCAAAAACATTGATATTCAGATCGCCTTTAATCCTGTAAATCTCCGGGATGTTGTAAAATGGACTTTCGGGTTCAAGCTGATCCAGAAACCATAGACGCTGCTGGGCAAAGGAGAGCGGGAAATCACGGTCTCGGGGCATCGGCAGGATGGGAGGGACAATAATCTTCTCACCGGCCAGTAGCGCTTCATCGACACAGAGAGCAAGTCCGGAGACAGCGGGAAATTCAAAAACTTTCCTCAGTGGAAATTCAATATTGAATGTTTTTTTAATCCTGGAGACAAGCTGTGTAGCGAGGAGTGAATGTCCTCCGAGATCAAAGAAATTATGCTGAGAGCCTACCTTGTCAATATTCAGGAGATCACCGACAATCCCTGCAATCTCTATCTCTGTGTCAGTTTTTGGCTCAAGATATTCCGCTGTAAGCTGTTCCAGAATCTGGTTCTGATCGGGATTTGGCAGGGCGCGACGGTCAACTTTCCCGTTGGGTGTGAGCGGCAGCCTGTCAAGAGAGATATAGGCGGCCGGAATCATATAGTCGGGAAGCCGGTCGGCAAGAAATTCTTTTAACGCCGCAGATGAGATGGTGTCATCTGAGACAGCCACATAATAGGCAATCAACCGTTTATCACCGTTCTTATCCTCCCGCAGGCTTACCGCCGCGGTTTTAACCGATTCATGATCCTGCAGAGCGGTTTCGATTTCGCCTAATTCCACCCGGAATCCACGAATTTTGACCTGATTATCGCTTCGGCCAAGAAATTCTATGTTTCCGTCCGGCAGATAACGTCCCACATCACCGGTTCGATAAATTCGTTCGCCGGGCATGCCATAGGGATGAGGCATAAATCGATCCGCTGTCAGATCAGGCCGGTTCAGATATCCCCGGACAACACCTTTTCCGCCTACAAATATTTCACCGCGAACACCTACCGGAACAGGTTCAAAATGGTTGTCAAAAATATAAAGCGTCATATTGGCAAAGGGTCTTCCGATCGGCACCAGCCGGTCACCGGGAAGATCCAGCTCCTTTGTTTCAAAGTACGAGCTGTCGATGGTCGCCTCTGTCAGTCCGAATGAATTTATCAACCGTGTTTCGGGGCCAGCGACGCGGTTAAATCGCCGGTATTCTTCCACATACCAGATATCCGATCCGGCGATCAGATTTCTTAAAAAATTCAGATCTTTATCATGTTCTTCAAGAAAATCGACCAGATTTCTCAGTACCGCCGGAACGAATTCCGCGGTGTCTATGTTTTCTTTTATCATCAGATCATAAAGTATCGGTGCTTCAAGTAATATTTCTCGTGGCGTCAGCACCAGTTTACCACCTGAACATAAAGCGCGTGTCCAGTCGCCGGCAAACACGTCAAATGAAAAACTCGCCATTTGGAGATGATTCCGGACGCGGTTCCGGAGTTCATAGGCATTCTCCCAGGCAAGATAGGCGTTTATCAGATTAGCGTGTGAAACCATGACGCCTTTTGATTTTCCGGTAGATCCGGAAGTATAGATAAGATAAACCAAATTCTCCGGACCCGCATTATATTCCGGATTGCTGACCGGTTCATCCGCTAAAATATTTTCAGCCGCTTCAGGTACAAAAATTTCTCCGCGGTAATCAGGGAGAATGTTCTTTAGATGATCGTCACAAATGAGCAAGGGTACATTCGCGTCATCAAGCATGTATTCCAGGCGATCGCCGGGATAAGCCGGGTCAAGAGGAAGATAGGCGGCTCCGGCCTTCAGGACACCGAACATGGCGATCAATAGTTCACAGGAACGCTCCATGAGTATCGCTACCGGCGTGTCGGGGCCAATATGTTTTTTCTTTAAATAATGAGCAAGACGGTTTGCTTTCTTGTTCAATTCGTCATAGCTGATCGATTTATCCCTGAACACCACGGCCGTAGAATCCGGGGATTCCTTTACGCGTCTTTCAAATATCTGGTGAATACCGGTGAATTGTTCATGTTCTGTTTCAGTCGCGTTCCATTCAACCAAAATCCTGTTTTTTTCGCCGCTCTCCAGTATTGGTATATTTGCAATCGATATATCGGGTTTGTCTGAAACGGCGATCAATAAATTCCTGTAATGGGTGAGCATGCGTTCAATAGTCGATTTATCATATATATCTGTATTAAATTCCGCCGCCACATTCAGACCGGCTTCACTCTCCGCGATACTGAAAGTAAGATCAAATGTCGATGTGCCCATATCGACACTGAGCATCTCCAACGTGAGTTCACCCACGGGTTGAAGCGAAACTGGCGTATTCTGTAGGATGAACATCACCTGAAAAAGCGGTGATATCCGCATATCGCGTTCCGGTTGAAGCGCGTCCACAAGGTACTCAAACGGCAAATCCTGATTCTCATAGGCGTCAAGAGTGCTTGCTTTTGTTCTTCCGATGAATTCGCGAAAGGTTGGCAGATCGTCAAAATTTGTTCTTAACACAAGCGTATTTATGAATAATCCGATCACACCTTCAACTTCGCCGCGTGTGCGGTTGGCGATGGGTGTACCGACACAAATATCGGTTTGTCCAGAATAGCGGTAGAGAAGGGCATTGAAAGCGGACAAGAGCGTCATGAACATCGTCGCGCCTTCACGGCGGTTGAGACGATGTATCTTTTCTAAAGTGTTACTTGATATGGTGATTGACGCGGATGAGCCTTCATTGGTTATAACAGGAGGCCTTGACCGATCGGTCGGCATTTCAAGCACCGGGGGATTGCTTCCCAGGTGTTTTTTCCAATAATCCAGCTGTCTTTGAAGCAGGTCACCCTGCATATATTCCTTCTGCCAGCTTGCGTAATCGGCGTACTGAATAGGCAGCTCGGGCAGAGGTGAAGGTTTCTTCCCGGAGAAGGCCTCGTACAGAGTTGTAATTTCACTGACCAGAATACCCATTGACCATCCGTCTGAAATAATATGATGGAGGGTTAATAAAACTATAATTTCCAGATCAGATTTTTTAATCACGGTAATTCTGATGAGCGGCCCTTTTTCGAGATTAAACGGCCGTCTCGCTTCTTCTGTGGCGAGGCTTAGGATTCGATTTTCATGTTCATCATTATCAGTCTTATCCAGATCAATAACGGGCATGGAAATAGCCATGCGGGGTGAAATAACCTGCATCGGTTGTCCGTCAACCGCCGTAAAAGTTGTCCGAAGGGATTCATGACGAAGTACAATCACATCGATGACTTTTTTAAGGATTTTAAGATCGACACTTCCCTTAAGCCTGAAAGCCATCGGTATGTTGTAATAAGGACTTCCGGGTTCGAACTGATCCAGGAACCAGAGCCGCTGCTGTCCGAATGAAGCGGGGAATACATATACTTCATCACCGTTCATGTCCGCTTGTCCGGCCGTCAATACTTCTGGTTTTTGAAGAATCGTTTCATCCATCTAAGAAATCCCTTTTTTATTCAAAACTCACCATGCACGCGTATAATATTTATCCGGATGCTAGGCAAGATCCGATTTTTTCATTTTAACAGCAGTTCTTGAAACCCGTTTAATGACCGGAGTCTCCTGTTTATGTTCACCCTGTGTTTCCAGCGCTTTTCTGATAGCTTCCGCGATCCCGGCGGCAGTAGGTTGCTCAAACAGAACCCTTAACGGTAATTCAACCTTAAAACGCTCTCTTAAACGCGACAGGAACTGTGTCGCGAGCAGCGAATGACCGCCAAGATCAAAAAAATTGTCATTAACGCCCACTTTTTCCCTGTTTAGCAGTTGACCGGCAATTTCCACCACCATTGATTCGGTTTCATTCCGCGGGGCCATGTATTCGCTTTCGAGATGATCACGGATGCCGGCCGGGGCAGGAAGGGCCTTGCGGTTAATTTTGCCGTTAGGAGTAAGTGGCAGTTTATCCAACATGATCATCGCCGATGGAATCATGTAATCCGGCAACCGTGCGCGTAAATAGGCCATGATTTCCGGTATTTCCAAATTCGTGTCTTCTTTGCCCGCGAAATAGGCGGCCAGCATTTTATTCCCGGGTACATCTTCTCTTGCGACAACAACCACATCGCTGATATTTTCATGGAGTTTTAGCACATATTCAATTTCACCCAATTCAATTCTAAAGCCTCGTATTTTGACCTGCTGATCAATCCTTCCCATAAATTCAATATTGCCGTCAGGCAGGTATCTCGCGAGATCACCGCTGCAATACATCCGGTCTCCAGGTTTTTCCGGGAACGGATTTGGGATGAATTTTTCGGCAGTCTGTCCGGGGTGGTTCAAATAACCCCTGGCAAGACCGGCGCCAGCAATACACAATTCACCGGGTACGCCCACCGGAACCGGTTGTTTATATTCATCCAGGATATAGAGCCGGAAGTTGGAAATGGGTATTCCGATGGGAGGTCCCAGGGGATATTTTCCCGAACAAGAATGCATTGAGGCGCATACCGTGGTCTCAGTCGGCCCGTAAGCGTTAAAAAATTTGCGGCCTCTGCTCCACCGTTCAATCAGCTCACCGGAAACGGATTCACCAGCGGTAATGATGACATTTAGGTCGGGTAGGGTGGTTTCCGGCAGTACCGCCAGGACGGACGGCGGGAGTGTGATGGTTGTGATTTGCTCAACGCGCAGCAACTTGATTAATTCATTGCCGTCCAGTATTGTCTCCCGGGAAGTAAGACAGATAGCCGCGCCGCTCAGTAATGCCATGGTGAATTCCCAGACAGACGCGTCAAAACTAAGAGATGAGAATTGCATGATCTTGCTGTCTTTGCCGATGCCGAATTCTCTGATTTGAGTGATGGCGAGATTGCATAAACCGCTGTGTCTGAGCATTGTGCCTTTTGGCCGGCCGGTTGATCCTGATGTGTAGATGATATACGCGAGATTCTCCGCATCTACGGCTGCATCAGGATTTTCGTCACTTTCAGCATTTATTTTTGATAATTCCAAGTCAATAACGATGGATTTTGTTTCAGCAGGAAGCATGCCGCGAGTCCTTTCCTGCGCGATGACCACCGGGAGCCCGGAATCTTCGATCATATATGCGATTCGATCTGCAGGGTAGGCGGGATCAATGGGTACAAACGCGTTGCCCGATTTTAAAACGGCAAGAATAGCCACGATCATATCGGTTGAGCGTTCCATGCAGATTCCCACCGGTCTTTCTAAACCGATGTCCTGTTTTTGGAGATAGCGCGCAAGCCTGTTAGACTTTGAATTTAATTCAGAGTATGTTAATTGTTCCGAACCTGAGCTGCTGTCCGCCCGGAAGATAACCGCGGGGGCATCCGGATGCTTTTCGGCATTAGATTCAAACCATTCATGCGCGCAAATATCCGTCGGAAAGTCAGATTTAGTCTGATTCCATTTTTCGGTAATTTGCAGCATTTTCTTCCCGGTTAAAAGCGGGAGCAATCCCACCGGCTGGGAAGGATCCATTGAAATACCGGACAATAAGGTTTTAAAATGATCCAGCATATTTTTAATCGTTTCAGCGTTGAATAAATCCGTATTATACTCCATGATCCCCAGCAGACCGTCCTCTCCTTCAATCATAGTCAGGGTAATGTCATATTTTGATGTAATGGTTTCGGTTTCATATGGCGTAATAATCAGGTCGGATAATTCAATGGAAGATGCGGGTAAATTTTGCATGACAAACGCGACCTGAAACAGGGGAGAATGGCTCATGTCGCGGGATGGATGAAGCTCCTCAACCAGCTTTTCAAATGGCAGGTCCTGATGCGAATATGCCCCTAATGCTGTTTCACGAATCTGTCTCATTAATTCGGGAAAATCGGGATTATCATCAAAATCAGCTCTGAAAACAAGCGTGTTTACAAAAAAGCCGATTAAACGTTCAATTTCGGGCCGTGTACGATTGGCAATCGGTGAGCCAACAAGTATGGTGTTCTGACGGCTGTAGCGGTGCAAAAGCGTCTGAAAGGCTGCCAGCAATGTCATAAACAGGGTACAATTTTCACGGCGGCTCAGTTCGATGAGCTGTTTTGTCAAATCAGGAGAAATTTCAATTGTTTCTGTGGCGCCATTAAATGTCTGAACAGCTGGTCTTGGCCTGTCAACGGGTAATTCCAATAATGGAGGACTTCCGCTTAATTTCTTTTTCCAGTAGGTGATTTGTTGTTCAAGAACATCATCTTTTAGCCAGGTCTGCTGCCAAGTGGCAAAATCAGCATACTGAACAGGTAAATCAGAAAGCGATGGTTCACGGCCTGACGTGTAAGCTTCGTAGCAGGCGGCAATTTCATCGATTAACAGGCTGACAGACCAGCCGTCGGCAATGATATGGTGAAGCGTGAATACAGCCAGATGGCTCTCATCCGAAAGTTTGATTATGAGCATTCCGAAAAGCGGACCGCTTGTCAGGTCGAATGGTTTCTTTGCTTCCTTTGTGGCAAGATCTCCGGCTTGTTTCGATTTTCCGGGTTCGTTGATTGATGACAGATCAACCATTTTAAGTTTAAAGTCGTTTTTAGGCAGAATAATCTGCTCAGGTTTGCCGTCAATAGTTTTAAAGATAGTCCGTAATGATTCATGCCGCGAGATAATGGTCTGAACGCTTTTTTCGAGCGCGGCTAAATCCAGTGTTCCTTTTAGTATCAACGTCGAAGGAATATTGTAGAATATATTGCCTGGTTCGAGCTGATCTAAAAACCACAATCGCTGCTGGGCAAAAGAAAGGGGAATTCCGGCGGTCCGCTCCGTGGGTACCAGTGGCGGGGCACTATTAGTGCCGCTTTTCAGGCTTATGCCGGTTATTTTCTCCGCCAAATCAGAAATGACCGGATATTCAAACAGGGTTCGCAGGGGAATTTCCGTTTTAAAAGCGTCCCGGATGCGAGATACCGCCTGAGTCGCCATCAGTGAATGACCGCCCAGTTCAAAAAAACTGTTTGTCCTGCCGACTTTTTCAAGTCCAAGAATGTCGGCAAATATCCCCGCCAGAATTTCCTCATTCTGATTGGCCGGAGCAACATAGGATCCGGATTCAATAAAATCGGATTTTTCAGGATCCGGTAATACTTTTCTATCGATTTTTCCGCTGGAATTGAGCGGAAATTTATCCATTTGAACAAAAACAGAAGGAATCATAAACTCAGCAAGCCAGGTTTTTAATTTTTCCCTTAGCTCAGATACTGAAAATTTATCCGGATTCTCAGGTACGATATAGGCCGCGATCCGTTTATTACCTTCTATATCATCTCTGATGACCACAGCGGCGTCATTGACTGATTCTATTTGTTTCAGCGCGGATTCAATTTCTTCCAGTTCAACTCTAAAACCGCGCAGTTTAACTTGAAAATCCACCCGTCCCATAAACTCGATATTGCCGTCGGAAAGGAATCTTCCAAGATCACCTGTGCGATATAATCTGCCCCCGGGATTGCCATCAAAAGGATCAGGCAGGAATTTTGCCGCAGTCAGATCAGCCCGGTTTTGATAACCGCGGGCGATTCCCGGTCCGCCCAGAAAAATTTCTCCCGTACTGCCGATCGGCGCGGGATTCATACTTTGATCAAGGATGTAAAGAATAGTATTATCCAAAGGTTTTCCGATGGGAACGGTTTTGCTGTCAGCATCGAGATCATTCACATCAAAAAGAGCGCTCCCGACCGTAACTTCAGTAGGCCCATATCCATTTATAAAAGAATGACCGGTGTACCAACGTTTGGCGAGATCCCAGGAGCAGCTGTCGCCGACAGAAACTAATGTCCGGAGCGTTCTCAACTTATCAGACGGTACTGATGACAACAGAGAAGGGGGAAGTGTCGCGAATGTGATTTTGTGCTTTTCCGCAAATTCATCAAGGGTTTCAGGTGATAAAAATACTTCCTTCTTTGCAAGAAAAAGTGTGGCTCCGGAGAGCAACGCGATAAATATTTCAGCGACAGACGCGTCAAAACTGAGGGATGAGAATTGCAGAATATTTGAATTTTCGTCAATTGACAGTCTGTTTCTCATAGCCTGAACAAAATTGCATAATCCCTGATGCTGAAGCAGGACGCCCTTGGGTTGACCTGTGGAACCGGATGTATAAATAATGTAGGCCAGATTAAAAGGCAGTAGCGTTGATTCCGGATTGTCGACAGGTATTTTAGCGATATCTTTTTCAAGGTCAATAATGGACAAATTATTGATATCTGTGCCCGGAAAGGGCGTTTGATCGGTAATCAGAATCGTCAGTCCTGAATCTTTAATCATATAGTTGATTCGTTCGGCCGGGTAACCGGGATCGATTGGTACATAAGCCCCGCCCGCTTTTAGTATCCCCAGAATCGCGATGATCATGCGGGGAGATTTATCCATGCATATACCGACGAGTGTCTCCGCGCTGACACCCTTTTTTGTCAGAAAGCGCGCCGCCTGATTGGCTTTTTGGTTTAATTCATCATAGGTCAGTTTTTCATTTTCAAAAACGACTGCCAGTTTTTCCGGGGCGTTTTTCACCTGCTTTTCAAACCATTCGGGTATTGTTTGAGTATCCGGGTAAGGTTTTTTGCTATGATTCC
>JBFXGD010000123.1:0-10488 GCA_050178385.1 Calditrichaceae bacterium | reverse complement strand
TAAAAAATCACCCGTCAGCAGGGCAAAACACAATAATTTTTTAAGAAATGTGCGTACAATAATGAAAAATTCATCCGGTGAAATCATGCGGTCACCGGATGAATCAAAAGATTAAGATTACGACTCTCTTCCTGTCCGAAAAGCTTTCAGATTGGTTTCAACCACTTTTTCGCCTTTTCTTCCAAACAAATCTCTAATCTGTTCTTCCATAGTTTCGGTTTTTATAGGAAGATAATGTGAAGCCGCCCCGGCGATCACCATATTTGTGGCCCGGGTTGAGCCTGCCGAACGCGCGAGTTCCTGGGTATCTATAATTTTAGCGTTCGGGATGAGACGGATTTGCTCGAGAAGTTCTTTCAGGTCCGGATAATCCGAAATATTAAGTTCGGGATTGGATGAGGTAATAAGATGCGCTCCCTCAGCCAGATAATGCACATACCGGAGACTTTCAAGCGGTTCCATGCTCAGTAAAAGGGAAGCCGTTCCCGCGGGAATCAGATCACTATGGATGGGTTCGTCGGATATTCTCAGGTTTGTATATACCGCCCCGCCGCGCTGAGACATTCCATGCACTTCGGATTGCTTAACGAAGAGTCCCTCCTTCATGGCGCTTGAGGCGATAATAGCGGATATGGATAATACTCCCTGTCCGCCCACACCTGCCAGAATGACGTCATATTTCATGCGGATACCTCCGTTTTCCTTTTTTTCTTTGCTGTTTCAATACATTCTCTGACCGCGATAATGACGGATACGCCCCGGTGTTCAACCTCTTTCCTGATTAACACGGCGTTCTCTTCGGTAAACCGGCGGTGAGCATTGACGACATGCAGATGAGATTCATCCAGTCCAAGACCAAGGACCACATCCTTCAGGCGTGTAGAAGGAAGAATGGTCGGCTGTCCTCCGGTCATACCGGTGGTTTCATTGTCAAGAATGATTAGCGTCATATTGGCCCTTGTGGCGATGGCGTCAATAAGCGGAGTAACACCGGAGTGCAGAAAAGTGCTGTCACCGATAACCGCCACTACAGGATGAAAGCCGGCGTCGGAGGCTCCTTTCGCCATGCCGATGGAGGCGCCCATGTTTACGGTGGATTCAATCGCGGAGTAGGGAGGCAGCGCTCCTAGAGTATAGCAGCCGATATCGGATGTGACCATTGAATTCGGGAAATCTTTAATCGCGGCCTTTATGGCATCGAAGCTGTCTGCATGAGGGCATCCGGCGCACAATTGCGGTGGCCGGTTGGCCGGTTTGTTTCCCGATACGGAAAGCCCTTTTCTGACACTTAAACCAAGCACAGGCCGGATATTATCAGGCGTCAGTTCCCCCTCTGCAGGGACGTCACCGCTTTCTTTCCCTATAATTTCAACAGCGGTGGGCAGAATACCACGGAGGAACCGTTCCAGAAACGGATAACCCTCTTCAAGCACAATGACTTTTTTTACATGACCGGCAAGGGTACGGATTTTTTCGTATGGCATGGGATAGGCGCTGACATGCAGATGTGAAGGTTTTTCGGCCAGTTCACCGGCGTTCTCCAGATAATAATTTTTTGCGAGACCGGTGGTAATGATCCCGGTTTCCCTATAATTCTCATTAAGAGACAAGGGATTGTGATCCGATTTTTCAGTGTATTCCCGCATATCATTTTGTTTGTTCAAAAGATCATGCCACTGATTGCGGGCATTTGACGGCAGAAGAATCCAGGAAGAAGGCTTTGGCGCTTTATCAAGTTTGTTTTCATCCCGGGGATCGGATAACTTTACCACGGCCCGGCTGTGGGCAAGGCGTGTGACCAGACGAATCATTACGGGAATCTGAAATTTTTCTGAAAGATCGAACGCTTCGCGGGTCATGTCATAGGCTTCTTGCTGATTGGCGGGTTCGAGACAAATGATACGGGCGAAATCCGCGAAATAGCGGCTGTCCTGTTCGTTCTGAGAGCTGTGCATGCCCGGGTCATCCGCGACAATCAGTACCAGCCCGCCATGGATGGATACGATAGCCGAGTTCATAAACGGATCGGCCGCGACATTCAGGCCCACGTGCTTCATGGCAACCAGACTTCTTTTTCCCGCGAAAGATACACCAAGCGCGGCTTCATAAGCGGTTTTCTCATTGGTACACCAGTCGGCGATCAGTTTTGTATGCTTTTTGGAATATTGTCTTAAAAATTCCATAATTTCTGTGGAGGGCGTGCCCGGATAGGCGTAACCGGCGGTCATTCCGGCATGGATCGCGCCCATGGCAACAGCTTCATCTCCGAGTAAAACCATTTCTGACATGGCAATCTCCTTATTTAATTGCAAGACAGAAGTTTAATCAACCAACACTCCAAAATCAAACACCCTTTTAATTTCTTTCGCTCAAATTTTTTTGTTCATTCTGAAAAATTCCGGAATACAATTTTCCAGATAATTGAATGTTTTTAATTGTACTTTTTTTGCTTTATGGTGGCATCAGTATGATTTTAGGGATTATATTGATTTTCTGATTATGACCCGTAAATACAAATCGTTTTATAGATATGGAGGACTCATGCGCAATATTTTTGTAACAGCCGGTTTAATGCTGATGTTAGCCAGCGGCCTGATGGCGTCGGAAAAAAAACCGATCACTTTTGAAGATTTTTTTGGAATGCAGCGACTCGGGACGGTTGCTGTCAGTCCGGACGGGAAAATGGCGGCTTATACTTTGACAACGCCGGATATAGAAAATAACAATTCTAAGACAGATATTTGGCTTATTGATTTAAAATCAAATAAAAGCAGTCAATTTACCAGTGAGGAGAAGTCCAGCTCGGCTCCCGTCTGGTCACCTGACGGCAAGGCGCTTTATTTCAGCAGAGCGGGTCAGATCTGGAAGAAATCGGTTAGCGGCAGTGAGGAAGTTCAGATCACCGATTTTCCCATGGGCGCCGGCGGAATGATTCTCAGCAACGATGGAAATCAGATGCTCTTTGTCTCCGATGTCTATCCGGAATGTGAGACCATAGACTGTAATAAGCAAAAAATGGAAGCAGCGGAAAACAGTAAAGTAAAAGCGCGGGTTATTGACCATTTGATGTACCGTCACTGGAACCGCTGGCTCGAGGGCAAACGCAGCCATGTATTCCTTGCGGGATCGGACGGTAAAAATATCAGGGATATGACACCCGGTGATTATGATACGCCGCCGCTGGATCTTGGCGGATATCAGGATTATGTCTTCTCGCCGGATGGAAAAGAAATCTGTTTTGTCCGGAACATGGATAAAATAGTCGCCGCCAGTACAAACAATGATTTGTTTCTCGTCCCTTCCACCGGAGGCGGGATTGTCAAATTGACGGATAATCCGGCCAATGATAATAATCCGCAGTATTCCCCGGACGGGCGTTACCTGGCCTACAGAGCCATGAGCAGGCCCGGATTTGAAGCCGACAAATACCGGTTGATGCTTTATGACAGAAAAAACAAAACAACACGCGAGCTGTTAAAAGATTTTGATCTCTCGGTCGGGGCAATCGTATGGCATCCGAAAGGTGATAAAATTTATTTTACGGCCGACGAACAGGACGCGATAAGTTTGTACAAAACAGATCTGAAAAGCGGCAAGGCGGAAGCCGTTCTGAAAGGGCATTTTATTACTTCGGTTCAGTTTGTTTCGAATGATGAAATCCTTTTTAAAAAACAAGCGGCCAATATGCCGTATGAGCTGTTTAAAATGAATCTGAAGGATAAAAAACCGGTTCAGATCAGTCAAGTTAACACGGAACGGCTGGCGGGACTGGAACTGCCGGAATATGAATCGTTTTGGTTTGAAGGCGCCAAAGGCGATAAAGTACAGGGTTTTATCCTGAAACCGCCGTTTTTTGATCCGGCAAAAAAATATCCTGCCATACAATTGATTCACGGCGGGCCGCAGGGCGCGTGGACCGATGATTTTCATTTCCGCTGGAATTATCAGATGTTCGCGGCGCCGGGGTATGTGGTGTACATGATCAATTTCCACGGCAGCCACGGCTATGGACAGGATTTTACCGATGCCGTATCCAAAGACTGGGGAGGCGCGCCGTATGAAGATCTTGTAAAAGGCACAGAATTTGTACTCGCCAATTATTCCTTTATTGATAAGGATCGTCTTGGCGCCGCGGGCGCGTCCTACGGCGGATTTATGATCAACTGGATTGCAGGTCATGACAATCCTTTCAAATGCCTCGTATCGCATGACGGCGTATATGAACAGGTGAGTATGTACGGCGCGACGGAGGAACTGTGGTTTCCAGAATGGGAATTTAACGGAACACCCTGGGATGAAGGATCCATGTATCGCCAATGGTCACCCGCATCACACGCGCAGAATTTTAAGACTCCCGTTCTTGTCATTCACGGTGAGCATGATTACCGGGTTCCGTACACACAAGGATTGCAGATGTTTACCGCTTTGCAGAGGCAGGGGGTAAAATCGAAGCTGCTTTTCTTCCCCGATGAAGATCATTTTGTGCAGAAACCGCAGAATGCCCGTCTCTGGTGGAAAACAGTCCATGAATGGTTTGCGGAGTTTTTAAAATAAAGAGCAGAAATTGTATAAGCATCATCCGGTGAAATTGAATTTTGCCGGATGATTGTTTTTTTTATCAAAGCCTTAATTGGATTGGCAAAAGACAGATTCAGCGCCGGATCGGATTGTTTACAGGCCAAATCAAGTTTGTTTAATAGATGCCGATTTGTATTTTCGGAAAACAGAAATAAAACCGGAAGAATGAATGAAAAAATATTGGTTTATCATTTTATTTTTTCTGGCGTGCGGCATGTTAAACGCCGGTAATCAGAGCGCGCGGCAATATGCCGAAAAAGATAATCTGAAAAGAAATTCCACTCTGCAATCCGGGGATATAAAAGTTGATGCGGTAACAGGCGCGGTCCGATATATTTACAAAGAAAATTTTCTTCCCGTATCAACAAATCCGCAAAACGCCGCCCGTGAATATCTTCAAGCAAAAGCCAGCGCGCTCGGAATTGACGATGATCTAAAATCAATACAATGGCTCAAAACAAACAAATCTCCCGGGGGAACGCATGTTATTTTTCGCCAGCAGGCGGCCGGTATCCCCGTTTTTCAATCAGAACTTGTTGTGACGATCAATAAATCAAACAGAGTTTCATTTCTTTCCAGTAGCTACAGGCCACAAATATCTATAAAAAACAAGATCGCGTCCATAACTCAGGCGCGGGCAATTGAATTAGCCAGAGAATATCTAAAGGTGACCGGTATATCACTCGGTCCGGAATCGGCGCGTTTGATGATATTCGAAAGCTCGGACCGCGGCGCGGAACTGTCATGGAGAGTAAGCCTTCCGGTAACGGAGCCGTTTGGGGATTGGGATGTGTTTGTCAACGCGGAAGACGGCCGGATTATCCATGTAAAAAACAGGGTGATGTACGGAAGCGCGGCTGATGGCCAAGGAATGATCTGGGACCCCGATCCGATCACAACGGCCAATATTGGTTATGGAGGGAATTTCGCCGATAATCTGGACTCCACGAATTTAGATCTGGATAACCAACGGGTGCAGGTTGTTCTGAAAGATTTAACCTATGAGAACGGGCTTTATAAATTAAAAGGACCGTATGCGGTTTTAAAAGATTTTGAAAATCCAGTGGATGTGTTTCCGGAGCTTCCGGATTCTTCAGCCTTTAATTTTACCCGAAATCAGCAGGCGTTCGAAGCGGTGATGGTTTATTATCATATCGACGCATCCACCAGACGGTTGGTAGAACTTGGATTTGAAATCCCTGAACAGGATAGTTTTAAAGTGGATCCGCACGGTTTATACGGTGATGATAATTCACATTATATCCCCTCCCAAAATTATGTCGCTTTTGGTGAAGGCGGAATCGACGATGCGGAAGACGCTGATGTGATCTGGCATGAACACGCGCATTCTTTTCAGACAAATTTTGGCCCCTCGGATATGAGCTACACCGGCGAGACTATGTCGCTTCAGGAAGGAGCATCAGATTACTGGGCGGCCTCGCATTCACGGACGGTTAATGAATATAACTGGGGAATGGTTTTTAACTGGGACAGCGGAAACGGACAGATTTGGAGAGGGAGACGCTGTGATACCGATTTGCGTTATCCCGAAGATTATGTTCCCGAACATGATGGAGGGCAGATCTGGTCGTCGGCGCTGATGAAAATCTGGTGGGATCTTGGCAGGGATGTCACCGACGCGCTGTTTTTGCAGACACATTTTCTTTGGGGTATTTCTCCCGGGATGCAGGATGCCGCGCAGGCCTTTATTCAGTCCGATCAGTTACTGTTTAACGGTTCACACCTGCCCGTAATCCTCGATCATTTTGAATTTCACGGTCTGATAAACAGCGATGATTATTTTCCTGAAATTGTTCATACACCGCACAAGGATACAGAAAATGAAGAAGGTCCCTATAATATCACAGCGGAAATCAATCAGAAACTGTATGGTCTCGATTCCACCCGGATTCGGGTGATTTGCGGGTACGGAGGATTGACGGACACTCTGGTCATGACTCCGACCTGGAACATAAATGAATTCAGCGCATCGATCCCGGGTCTGTCTCAAAGCGTCGAAATACGATATTATATCGAGGCGGCGGATACCGCGGGTTGGATTTCATACAATCCTGAAAACGCGCCGGATAATTTCTACTCCTTTCGCACGGGTACAGATCTGACACCGCCGGTGATTGTTCATAAAGCGTTATACAATCAGCCTATGATAACCTGGCCCGCTGTGGTGTCAGCCGAAGTATCGGATAACCTGGGTGTTGATTCCGTTCTTTGCGCTTATTATGTAAATGATTCGTCGGTGGGCGATCAGTTTCCATTGTTGCCTTCCGGTGGCAATCTGTATGAATCTCCTTTTCCTCTCGATACAATGGCGGTTAATCTGGGGGACAGCATTTTTTACCGGATCATCGCCAGGGATCAGGCCTCGGCGAAGAATGAATCTTTCTCTCCCGATACAGGTTATCATTCATTTGAACTGGTGGAAAGCAGAGGAAGGATTCTGGTGATCGATGATGATCCCGTCTCTCAGAAAGTGGTTTCAGAAAAAGGCGCAATTGTTCGTGAGAAAGATTCATACGGAAAATCAGCGAATTCCATGAATGATTGGCTCGCGGCCTCAGGATATTTGGTTGAAAAGGCGGATGTTGAAACGACTATAGGCATTGATTTTTCCTCCTATGATCTGATTATTTCTTCCAGCGGAGCAAACGGGGATCCGGTGGCGAATCCGGATTACAGAAGCAAACTGGAAGGATGGGTGCAGAATAGTACTCATAAATTGATAATTGAAGGCGGGGAAGTGGGTTATGTGGTTCACGGTGAAAACACAGCGCCGGATTATCCTGATTTCGCCGCGAATGTATTGCATACGGCAGAGTGGATGAATGATCCGACAGACCCTCTTGTGCTTTCAGAAGGGTTTAAAAATCATCCCGTTGTCACATTCCCGGACGCGCTTCCCGATTCCATAAGCATGATGTATGACGAACTCAACTCGGGATGGTATGATCAGGACGCCATGCGCCCGGCATCAGACGCGTACATAATTTACAAAGCATGGTTTCAGAATTACGCGGGATTAATCATTTTTGATGATGATACGGACAGTACCTCCGCGCAGATCATCTATATGGCGTTTAATCTGGCGGCGGTTGCCGATGAACAGATCGCCGCCGGGTTAATCGGAAACGCGGTGGATTATCTGTTGACCGATGGTGATATTCCGGTAGCGATCAATAATTTACCTGCCCAAATTCCTGTTTCTTACCGATTGGATCAAAACTATCCCAATCCCTTTAATCCGGTCACTACCATCCGGTATAAAATACCCCAAAAGACAAAGGTAAAGCTAGAGATATTTGATGTTCTCGGCCGTAAAATCCGCACGCTTGTAAATCAGAAACAGAACGCGGGGCAATATGAAATCCAATGGAACGGCATTGATCATCTGGGACGGGAAAGCGCGTCAGGTGTTTACTTTTACCGTTTCTCGGCAGGGGACTTTATACAAATCCGGAAAATGATTTTCCTGAAGTAAGGAAATATTTCTCTGCAGAAGAAAACACGGGATATCACTAGCAGACCACAATATCCAATCCCCGCGCCATTGATCAATCCAATATTATGATAGTTCTACCACCCGGGAATGAGTTCTACGTGGTTTGGAACGTTTTTTACAGTGGATTCATCAATTCCGGCGATCATTTTTCGATCGTTTCCCGGTACAAATCATCAACAGAGATATTGTAAGGCATAAATAAACGGATTACCCGAAAACAAAACCTATTTAAAATAGATGAATTCCCGTACGGAGTTTATGCAAAAAAACAGTAGAAATATTATTTTTCTTTACAATGGTTACATGTAAGTCCTATCTTCATTACGTACAAGTTTCTCAAACATATTTAAAAAGAATATCTAATAAAATTTTCCGATAAGTTGATAATTTTGCAATGATATTAGGATGTTAAGGGACGTAATAAATGTTGGTTAGCTAGTAAATGGTCACAAATATGGATATTTTATCATCAATTTTACATCTCTTGGAACTAAAAAAAGCTTTTATATATCTAGCAGGGATAAAGTTCACTTGTCCGGGAAATAAATACCCGAATTACTAAATTATGCTTATTCGTCTTCAACCTGTAAAACCCGGGAATCGCTCCGCCGGTCATTATCTATATCATTTATAAAGAACAAAAGAAACAGGAGGATTTGAAGAATGAAAAGATTAATCGTTATGTGTATCATTGTTTTATGTTCGGTCAGCGAAATTTTCTCACAAACAATTCCCTTCGAAAAATTCGATAAAGACAGAGTTGATATGGGCTCATTATATGTTTATGACTATTCAAAGGATAAAGAAGATTTTAAATTAAGCGCTAAAAAATATCTTTATATAAAAACATTAGGTGATATAGAAGTTATGTCTGTTTCTCTGGAGGATACACTGGAGTTACCCGACATTTATAAATATAAAATGAATTGGTACTATATGATGCTTGAGAAGGAAGATTATGAGTATACAGGGGATATAAATGACATAAAAATAGGATATTTAGGTGCAAGACATTTAAGTATTGATTATCAAAATAAAATATTAAAGAGCAAAACAATTGGGAGAACAAAAAAAGGACTTTCGGATTTTAATAGTACAAAGAAATTTGAAAGTGTTCCAACCTATTTTTACCAATACACAGATTTGATGCCGCTATGGTTTGCCTTGCGATTTTATCCCTTTGAAAAAGAAAAAATTACTGTAAATAGCCTTAACGGCAGTTATAATGTGGATTTTGATATCAAATATGAAGGCAAGGAAGAAGTGGATGGGCCGGACGCAAAAGTATTGTGCTATAAATTTAATGTTCTTCCACAGGTTAGTTTTTTTATGAAGCTGATTCGTAGTCCCAAGGATATATATATCTGGTTAACAAGCGAAGATGACAGCAGATATATGGTGAAATATATCAACAAAAACGAGCAATATTCTGTCATACCATCTATGGAATATCGTCTTACTCAAAGGAAAAAGATTACTCATGATGAATGGGAAGAATTGAAGGAGAAGCATATATCATTAAGATTAAAAAATAAGGATTCATAGTGCTAAATTCAGCCTACAATTCCAAAAGGCTGGGAGGCAGAAAAACTTACCGCTCAAAGCAAAATGAAGAAATGGCTATCAGCGCCGTACCGGTGGAATTTTTACTTCAGGGGAACTATCCCAACCCGTTTAACCCGGTCACCACCATCCGATTCGGTTTACCCGAAGCAGCCAATGTGAAACTTGTCATCTATTCCATCACCGGAGCAAAGGTGGCGACTCTGGTGGATGGTTATCTGTCTGAAGGTTATCATGAAGCTCAATGGAATGGCCTTAATCAGGCCGGCGCCCGTGTGGCCAGCGGTATTTATATCTATGAACTGATATCCGGTGAAAAAAGATTTATCAAAAAGATGCTGCTGGCAAAGTAGGTATGCGGAAAAGAGCAGCAGAATGTGACCGATAGTTCACAAAATGTGATGTATCGGTCACAAAATGAGAACGATCGTTCACATTGGAATGAATGAACTTTATTTCTGTATTAGAGCATAATTTATTGTTTATAAACAAAATAAGCCTTGTAAAATATTTTTGGCACGGAAAATGCATCATAAAAATTGAATAGTCGAAATCATGTTTTTAGATACTTAAACTACTGTTTCTTCTGAAGAATTCGTTCAAATACATAAATAAAAATTAGTTAAAGCATAAAAAAACGCTGTGTAACTTCACTGAGAATAAAATTTATGAACATGTTCATTTCTAACGAAATACAGTTTAAAAAACCACCTTAACATCGGAAAATATTCGACGGTACGAAAAAATGTTTCAATGAAAAGATTTCTTCGATGAAATTTAGAAAGATAACAATATAAATGTTTAAATAGGATGTATAGTCTATGATTAAA
>JBFXGD010000122.1:0-10586 GCA_050178385.1 Calditrichaceae bacterium | reverse complement strand
CACAGTGTCTCCCGTCTCATCGGCGCGCCACCGGGATATGTGGGTTATGATGAAGGCGGACAACTCACCGAGCGCGTTCGCCGGAAGCCATATTCTGTCGTTTTACTCGATGAAATAGAAAAGGCGCATCACGATGTCTTTAATATTCTGCTCCAGGTTCTTGATGACGGGCGATTGACAGATAATAAGGGAAGAACGGTAAATTTTAAGAATACAATAATAATCATGACTTCCAATCTGGGCGCTCAGTACATCAGGGAACGATCTGATGAATTGGCCGGGACAGATGCTGAGATGATCTACGAAGATATTAAAGTTAAGGTATTTGAAATCCTAAAGCAGAGCCTGAGACCGGAATTTTTAAACCGCATCGATGACATAATCGTGTTTCATGCTTTAAGCAAAAAAAATCTTAAAGAGATTATCCGGATACAATTCGGGATTATACAAAAACTACTCGCTGAAAAGGGACTTAGCGCGGAGCTTTCCGTTAGTGCGATCGATTATCTTATACAAAAAGGGTATGATCCGGCATTCGGGGCCAGGCCTTTAAAACGACTGCTGCAGAAAGAGGTTGTAGATCAACTGGCAAAAGAACTGATTGCCGGAAACATTATACATGGTGATCAATTTAAAATTGATTATGAGGCGGATAAGATAACTTTTAAAAAAAACTAAAAAGATCAGGGTACAAGGCTGAATTACATCCTTGTACCTTTTTTGATCATCGCATTGGTTAAAGCAATTCTTATCTTTATACGTTAATTGTATAAATTCACAATTTTTTTTTAATTTCTCTGTTTTTTTATTACATTTGAGCACTGTTTTGAATCATATTTAAAACTGTCCAATTTACATCGACTAATCAACAATGTATCAAGATATATTTATAGTGCACATGGAAAAAATCAAAATATAAAGGATATAGAATGTCGGATAAGAATAAAGATAAAGGTAAAGTATACAATATCACTCTTATACCCGGTGACGGGATTGGGCCGGAAGTTACTTCTGCCGCGCGCAGAGTGATTGCGGCAGCCGGAATTGTGGTGGACTGGGAAATTGCGGATGGAGGCTCAGTTGCCCTTGAAAAACACGGCACAACGCTGCCTGAGGAAACACTGGATTCGATTAAAAAAAATAAAGTTGCTCTAAAAGGTCCTATCACCACACCGATCGGGGGAGGATTTCAATCGGTTAATGTCGGTCTGAGAAAAGCGTTGGATCTTTATTCAAATGTGCGCCCGGTACGTTCGTCTCTTGGCATTTCTTTACATCACACACCGATCGATCTGATCATTTTTAGAGAAAATACTGAAGATCTGTATAGTGGAATGGAATACGAAATCGCGCCCGGTGTAGCGCAAAGTTTAAAAATTATTACCGAAAAAGCTTCCACTAGAATCGCGAAAGCCGCGTTTAAATGGGCTAGCGAACGTAAACGAAAAACGATCCACGCGGTTCACAAAGCCAATATTATGAAGAAAAGTGACGGTCTATTCCTTGACAGTGTTAGAAAGGTCGCCGCCCAGTACCCGGAAATTACTTATAAGGAAATAATAGTAGATAACTGCGCCATGCAGATGGTGATGCATCCTGAACAGTTTGATGTGATGGTTCTCGGCAATCTTTATGGTGATATTATTTCTGACCTGGCCGCGGGGCTGGTCGGGGGGCTTGGAGTTGTACCCGGAGCAAATCTCGGTGATGAGATCGCCGTGTTTGAATCAGTTCATGGAAGCGCGCCGGATATTGCCGGCAAAGGAGTTGCAAATCCGATGGCCACGATTCTATCAGCCAATATGATGCTTCGCCATCTTGGCGAAGACAAAGCCGCTGACCGAATTCAGGCTGCGATGGTGCTCTTCCTTTCTGAAAAAAAATGTCTGACTCCGGATCTTGGCGGGAATGCCACAACCGATAAAATGGTTGATGGTATAATAGAAAAAATAAATTTACTGAAATAAGCTGTAAAGAAAAAAAACCGGATACATTATGTGAAAAAATATTGTATAAAATCCGGTGCTTTTTTACAAATAGATATTTATGGAGACAAAACCTTCTCTAAAAACTGAAATTCTTACTAAAAACACACATGTATCACAACTTTTGTTAGTGATTAGTTTATTTTTTCAGTTGTTACATGTGGTCTATGAGTATTGATTTTCATCAGATAAAAGGTTTTGTTTCGGTATATGAATAAAAAATTTGAAGAACTATATAAACTGATATTGCAGAATAAGCGATTTGTGCTGACCAGTCATGTTTATACTGACGGGGATGCGGTGGGTTCGCTTCTGGCATTGAATCAGTATTTGAAAAGTTTAGGAAAAACGGTAGATGTGATCGTTCCCGGTGAGATTCCTCCGAAATATGAATTTCTCAAAACAGAGCATTTCATTAACCGGCTCGATGATGCTCATACGAAAATGGCCATCAAAAACGCGGATGTGATCATCATCCTGGATGTCAGCGCGCTCGACAGGTTGAATCATCTTTACGAACCTGTTAACGCCAGTCCCGCATTTAAAGTTTGTCTTGATCACCATCCGGTTAAACAGGACTGGATCGATTTACTTTTAGTTGATCTTGAAAAAGTGGCGACAGGTGAAATAATTTATGAATTTTTCAAATACTTCGATATAGAAATCTCCAGATCCATTGCCGAGGCATTATACACATCGATATTATCCGATTCAGGTGGTTTTAGATTTCACAGGACGGGTGTATCAACATTCAAAATGGCCGCTGATCTGGTGAGCGCGGGAATTGATCCAACGGATATTTATAACCGTGTGTTTGAAAGTGGAAATCTTCGACAGTTAAAGGCCTGGGGACAATTATTGTCCAATATTCGCTCCAATGGCAGAGTAACATGGGCCGTTGCCGACAAAGATCTTTTAGGCACCCATGGAATTACTCTTGAAGAAATTGACGGTATCATTGACTTGCTGCGTAAAAACGATCAGGCGGATGTGGTTATCGTCTTCATAGAAAAGGAAACCAACGAAATTTTGGTAGGTTTACGATCAAAAAATGGGATCAATGTTGCGGAAATTGCGGGAAAATTCGGTGGAGGCGGTCATTATCACGCCGCAGGATTTACCGCGCGTGAGTCGCTTTCTGATGTCATCAACAAAACCCTCAAATATATCCCCGGTGTCAATATTGAAAATTAAAGGACTCAGATGATTCGATACTTAACAGCCGGCGAATCCCATGGCCCAGGACTTGTCGGAATCGTTGAAGGCATTCCGGCAAATCTTGAAATCGACATTGAAAAAGTAAATCACGAATTATATCGCCGTCAGCAGGGCTATGGACGAGGCGGGCGAATGAGAATAGAACATGATCGCATAGAAGTCCTTTCGGGTATTCGTTTCCGTAAAACATTGGGAAGTCCGATCAGTTTTGTACTTCGAAACCGTGATTGGGAAAATTGGCAGGATGAAATGGCTATCGGGCAGGGCCAGTCTGCCAAACCGGTCAGTAAGCCACGCCCCGGTCACGCTGATTTGCCGGGAGCGCTAAAGTATGGATTTGATGATATACGGAATGTACTTGAGCGATCGAGCGCGCGAGAGACGGCTATGAGAGTGGCTGCCGGAGGATTTGTCCGTCAGTTTCTTGATTCATTCGATATTCAAATTTTTTCTCATGTCATCCAGATCGGACCAGTGCGGGTAGACACGAAGATCATTGAAAAAACCAGGAAAATGAAGGATCTCAAAGAAATAACTGATGCGTCGCCGGTTCGTTGCCCCGATAAAAAAACCGAAGAGAAAATGGTTAACTACATACACGAGGTGAAAACGGAAGGTGATACGACCGGGGGAATCATCGAAGTAATAATAAGAAATGTTCCACCGGGGTTGGGAAGCTATATTCAGTGGGACCGGAAATTGGATTCCCTGCTCGCATCAGCTCTTATGTCTATTCAGGCTGTAAAGGGGGTTGAAGTTGGAATCGGCTTTGACGGAGTGGCCAAAAAAGGTTCTGAATTTCATGATGAAATTTTTCATGACGGTAAAAGTTATTTTAGAAAAACAAATAATGCCGGCGGTATTGAAGGCGGCATGTCCAATGGAGATGATATTATTCTTAGAATTGCCATGAAACCGATTCCCACCTTAATGAAACCGCTTAATTCTGTTGATATGATTACAAAGGAATCTTTTCAGGCCCATAAGGAACGAAGCGATGTGACAGCTGTACCGGCCTGTGCCGTGATTGCGGAAGCGGTTACTGCTCCTGTGATCGCGGGTGTATTTCTGGATAAGTTTGGTACGGATACCATGGACGACATAGAATCAGCGTATAAACTTTATATGCAAAGAATTTAAATATAGGATTATCTAAAATGAAATTAGCAATTGAATATTGTAATGTTTGAAACTACTATCCCAGAGCTGCCAGTTTGGCGCAGGAATTAGGAAAAAAATTTGATCTGGAAATTGAGCTGATAAAAAGCAGTGGCGGAAGATTTGAGATTTTCCTTGATGATGTTCAGATATTTTCCAAATACAATACTTATCGTTTTCCGGAGGAAGGCGAGCTTGAAAAACTGATCAGTAAAAAGATCGGCTAGGAAATTTAGATTTAGTTGGTGTATTTTTCCAAATTAGTGAGCAAGTTTTTTGCTTCATTATTATTCGGGCTCATGGAGAGTACTTTTCGAAGCACATTTGCTGCTTTACCGTAATATCCCTGAGCCTGAAATACTTTCGCAAGAATTAAATTGTTTTTCGTGTCATTGGGATTCGTTTTAAGAGTCCCGTCAAGTTCCCTCATAAATCTGTCAAATATATTAATATACTGATGTTCCTGACCGAGTGTCGGCTGGGACACAAAGATTGCCGGTTCGATTTCAAACACCTTTTTATACTGCTCGATTGCAAGATCAAGCCGTTTTGTTTTTTCATAAACTTCCGCAAGCTTCATGTATGCTCTTATCAGGTAGGGATTTATCAAAAGCGTAGCCTTAAAATATCTCTCGGCGAGTTCATAATTACCCATTTCGAAATATGTAAGAGCAAGATTGAATGTCGCTTCCATAAAATTGGATTGAGCCTGTGAAGCTTTAGTAAAGGCATCAACCATATCTTCATAGACTTTTCGTTTCTTTACCGGATCGATACCGGTGTTCTTTGAAAATTTATTTTCGGTAACGCCCTGGCCGGCGTTGTTGTTTTCCGCCAAAATATCTAAAAACGCATCAATCAGCTCTTCAAGAACAGCTTGTTTATAAATCGTCACACCAAGCATAAAATTCGCGATCGGTTCATTGGGCTGCATAGAGAGGACAAAATTAAATTCGGTCAGCGCGTTATAGTAAATTTGTGAGCGATAATAGGTCTCACCCAGTATCAGATGATACTGAACGTTATTATTGTCCAATTCCGCTGCTTTTTTGTAGTATTCTATCGATTTCCTGTAGAGATTCTGGTCATAAAATATATTCCCCATTTCAAAGTAAATGGGAGCATAGTCAGGATTCAGGCTTTGTGCTTTGTCGAGATAGGTTTGAGCATCAGTAAAATTTTTATCCAAAACACTTATTTTGCCAAGGTAGTAATAGGGTTTAAAATCATTTGGGTTAAATTCGGTTACCTTTTTAAAATCCTCAATCGCCAGGTCATATTTTTTTTGTTTTTCATAAATCAATCCGCGACCGTAATACGGTTTATCAAAATTCGGCAGGGCAGAGATGACTGAATTAAACTGTTCAATGGCTTCATTATACTTTTTACTGTTAAAATAAACAATACCGAGGTTATAATATGCTTCCCAGAATTTGGGATCTTCACGGATAGCTTTACGGAAGAGCCCTGTAATGACCTCCATTCTTCCGTTCGGATTCTCATTTTCCATATAGGCCCGCACAAAACTTTCAAATGCGCCGATAGATGCGGTTATTGAGCGATTTATCAAACTGGTCTCGATAGGGGATATTCCGATTCCGGCGATTGTCACAAGACGGTCAATAATCTTTTTAGAAGTTGAAAAAAGGTTGGAAATATTTTCATTATAGGTATCGGTAATAATCAGCGAACCGTTAAAAGTATTATAATAGGATACCTGTAAATTCAAAGTTTGGCCGCTTAAGGTGTAGGTCCCGGATATTGCCACCTCCGCGCCCGACGCCTTCCCAAAGTGATAACTCATCCTTCCGTCAAGAGCCCGTGTTCCATATCCGGCTTCTTTCAGAGCTTGTCTCATCTGCGTTTTATCGGGAACATAAAATCCGGATATCACGGATAATTTATTCATTAATAAATAATCAAGGCCGCTCGAAATCCATTCATGCCTTGAATCACCAGTCTTATTCTCGAATGGAATTAGACCAATCTTGCGTTTATCCTGAGCATATACAACAGAGAATGCTACCAAAAGCAGAATAATAGTTTTAAATTTCATTATCCAATACCATCGTTAAAAACGTGTGTGAACCGCTGCCTTGTGCTTTCATTTCGTTTATTAAGGTTCGGCTGAATTTTGGAAGTCTTAATATTAATCGGATAACATTTGAATCCCATTAAGATTTTTTTCTCTGTTTAGACAGAATTTATATAATATATGACAGTTGCATAAATATAGTCAAACCCTTATATCAAAAAAGGTGAATTTATTATGAAAAATTCTCCATTATCTTTCTTTCAAATAATTGAAAGCCTGTTATGGACTGAAATTGCGCATAAAACGAAAAAAGTCCGCGCAGAAAAAGTAAAATATCTCAAAGCAGACTCAATTCGTCGTTAATTTATCAATTTTCACTAAAATATTGACAATGGTAGATTTTATCATGATCAATGATGTCAAAATTTTATCCGCGTTATGCCAACAAATCAATCAAATCGATTTTAGTCAAAATATCTTTCACTTTTTTGTCTTCAAGAACCAGAACCGCGTCAGTTGATTTTAATTTTTTCAATACGTCACTAATCGGATCGGTCTCGGTCGTCGTCTGAATTTGGGTTTCTATTAGATCTGAGATTGTGTGGTTTTTGTCATTTTCATTCCCGATCAAGAAATTCAAGAGATTATTCTCGGTTATTAATCCCACAAGACGTTCGTTATCTATAACGGGCATTTGTGAGATATTATTGTCTTTCATCATTCTGATCACATCGGATATGGCTGAACTGCTGTCGGTGGAAATTAATGATTTCTTTGGTTTTCTCTTTAATAAATCACCGACACTACCGGAAAGAGTGATCTCAATCAATCCGTTATCCTGCATCCATTCGTCATTATATAATTTCGACAAATACCGAAATCCTGTATCAGGAAGAATTGTTAGGATATTTTTACCGGGTCCTGCTTTTTTTGCAATCTGTAACGCTCCCCAGACCGCGGATCCGGATGATCCTCCCGCAAAAATACCTTCGTTCCTGGCAAGATCACGCGCCGTCATAAATGAATCTTTATCGTTTACCTGGATAATATCATCGATAAGATTAAAATCTAATGCATCCACCAGCATATCTTCGCCCACGCCTTCAACTTTATAAACATGCGGCTCGATCAGTTTTCCTGACTTAAAATAATCATAAAACACCGATCCAACCGGATCTACCGCGATAACTTTAATGTCAGGATTTTTTTCTTTCAGGTAACGGGCAACTCCGCTTAATGTGCCGCCCGTTCCGATACCGGCCACAATGTAATCGATTTTCCCGTCCATCTGATCCCAGATTTCAGGCCCGGTCGAATTATAATGCGCCTCCGGATTTTCGGGATTATGATACTGATTTACATAAAATGAATTTTCGGTCGTCTGATGAATTCTTTTCGCTGTTTCATAGTAACTCTGCGGAGAATCCGCGGGAACATTTGTCGGAGTTACAACCACTTTCGCGCCAAAAGCTTTTAGAAAATTGATTTTCTCGCTGCTCATTTTGTCCGGAATTGTAAATATTGCCTTATAACCTCTTACTGCGGATACAATAGCCAACCCGGCCCCTGTGTTTCCCGATGTATTTTCGACAATCGTTCCGCCTTTTTTGAGCATTCCATCTTTCTCGGCCTTGTTGATGATATGCAGGGCAATCCGGTCTTTGATGCTGCCACCGGGATTTAAAAATTCTAGTTTCGCGTAAACATTTGCATCGGAAGCGCCGGTTATTTTGTTTAACCTGACTATTGGTGTCTCGCCTATAACATCAAGAATATTATTATATACTTTCATTAAAATTTCCTCTGAAATAATTTATATAATCCGGATCTTTTTGTTTTAAACAACCATAACAATGGAGAAAATAATCCGTATTAAAACTGATTAATTTAGATATTTAGTAAAAAATTCCGTTAAAATAAGGCAATAATATGATCTTTGCACAAAAAAGTTTCACGGTAAGTGAGATTTTTTTAATATGATGCGGAACTATCAGCAGAAAATTGGCCATTCGGCAAATCCTGCATAACATACAAAAATATTTTGCGTCATATCCTTGGGAGGATGTATCTTCTAATACAAAATTCAATAAATTAGCTAAAAGATTTCAATAACTTATTCTTACGATATGCAATAATGTTAAATTTAATAATTCTGGCAGGAAAGGATAAAATGATGATTTTTATGCGCATAATTTTAATGATTATTATGGCTGTTACGGGTTTATCCGCAGGCTCACAAGTGGATTTTGATGAATTTTTTATCGACCGTACCATGAGGATCGACTATTACCATATGGGTAATGCCGGGAATGATATTATTACCGTTGACCGGGTATATCGGGAGGGAGTCTGGGCCGGGAATCCCGATATACTAATAGAAACTGTTAATACGGGCAGATATGCCGTAAAAATATATGATAAAAAATCGGGGACACTTATTTATACGAAAGGTTATGACAGTTATTTTGGAGAATATAAGACAACCACTCCGGCGCTAAATGGGATTCAGCGTGTTTACCATGAATCAGCCTTGATCCCATATCCAAAAAACAAGATTCTTTTTACTGTCGAAGTACGTGACAACCGGAATAATATGAATGTGATATTCAAAGACGCAATAGACCCGGATAGTGCGGGTATCATCAAAGAAGACGCCGACAGCCGTATCGAAGTGTATGAAATAGTCAAAAACGGCAATCCTCACAAAAGGGTTGATTTGGCTATCATTGCGGAAGGCTATACGGAAAGCGAAAGAGAAAAGCTTCAGAACGATCTCAGACATTTCAGTGAAGTATTTTTTAGTCAGGAACCATATCAGTCCTTTAAAGAAAATTTTAATGTTTACGGGGTGTTCAGACCCTCCGCGGAATCGGGATGTGATGAGCCGACACATAACACGTACCGGAATACCAGTCTGAATACCACGTTTAACTCGCTGGGTTCGCCGCGTTATCTGCTCACAGAAGACAATAAAAGTTTGCATGATATCGCCTCTGCGGTTCCTTACGATGCCTTATTGATTATGGTGAATCATGAGCGATATGGCGGAGGTGGAATTTATAATTTCTTCTTGACTTTCACAACAGGAAATGAATGGAGTGACTATGTGTTTTTACATGAATTCGGTCATTCTTTTGCCGGTCTCGCCGATGAATACTACTCATCTTCAACGGCATATAATGATTTCTATCCAAAGGGAATTGAACCTGTCGAGCCCAATATAACAGCGCTGCTTGATCCCGCAAAGCTTAAATGGGGATATATGGTCGAAAAAAATGTACCAATTCCAACCCCATGGGATAAAGAAGAGTATGATCAGGCAGAGATTGAATATCAGGAAAGCCGCACGGAAATAAATAAAAAAATTGCTGAAATGAACCGCAGCGGAGCGCCGGCAGAAGAGATAAAAAAAATGCAGGAGAAAGCGATCCTTTTGTCAAAAGAAAATTCAAAAAAACTAGATGCGTTATTGTATCATAGCAAATATAGCGGAAAAGTGGGCGCATTTGAAGGCGCCGGCTACTCATCAGAAGGATTGTACAGGCCCGCTCTTGATTGTATTATGTTTAGCAAGGGTAAAAAGGGATTTTGCCCGGTATGCCGTGAAGCGATTATCAGAACAATTAAATATTATACTGAGTAAAACTGTCTCCAGGGCAATAATTTCAGAAATAATTAACCGGGTTATGAAATAAAAGATTAATAAGCATAGTGAAGGATACAAAGTGAATCCGGAATTTGATATCATTATAGTAGGCGGTGGTCCCGCCGGAGCCGCTGCCGCATTGTACGCTAAAAGAGCCGGATTAAAAACCTTGTTATTGGATAAGGACGCATTTCCCAGAGATAAAATATGTGGCGACGCCGTTTCGGGAAAATCAATGAATATTCTGAAAGATCTTGATCTGCTTGAAAAGGCATGGGCTCTGCCCGGCGCGGAGATCAGATCCATAACATTTGGCAGTCCCGCCGGAAAAACAATCAATATCGGTTTGATGAGTGAGAAACGCAAGGGGTTGCCCGGCGGAAAGGTTATCCGCAGGGGAGTATTTGATCACTTTTTACTTACAGAAGCATCCAAAGCCGTTGATCGTTTAATTCAGGGATTTAAGGTCATAGATATCGTTGAAGAGAATGGATTTGTGCGTGGTATTCGGGGAATTAATTCGGAAACCGCCAAAGAAGAAATA
>JBFXGD010000121.1:0-10654 GCA_050178385.1 Calditrichaceae bacterium | reverse complement strand
GCCCTCATAGATTCCACAGTTGCCTCCCACCAGTACATCGTCTTCAATGATGACGGGGAGAGCGCCGATTGGCTCCAGAACACCGCCAATTTGGGTACCCGCGCTCAAATGAACCCGTTCGCCGATCTGGGCGCATGATCCCACCAGCGCGTGTGAATCGATCATGGTCTCCGATCCTACATATGCGCCCACATTAACATACATTGGAGGCATACATACAACTCCCGGACTTACATAGCAGCCATCCCGGATTGATGACCCGCCCGGAACCAAACGCACACCGTCTGTTATTGTTATCTTTTTTAGAGGGTAAGTGCTTTTATCGTAATATACAAACCGGTCATCAATGGATGTATCCTGCAATTTACCGATACGGAATCCGAGTAAAATTCCTTTTTTCACCCAATCATTTACAATCCATTTGCCGGCCTTTTTTTCCGCTATACGAATTTCACCTTTATTGAGCGCCTCCTTAAATTCTGTGAACGCGCTGAAATAGTCTTCCCCGTAATCTTCCTGAACCGGCAGGCCATACAATTTTTCTATACGATCCCTTAAATTCATTTTTTACCGCCGCTTAGATTAATTTTAAATTTCTTAATTCATTCTCAAGTAATTTTTTGTTGGAATCCTTCATCTTTACAAGCGGAAGACGGTATATCTCTTCCATCATTCCCATCATTGCGAGTCCTGCTTTTACCGGTGTCGGATTTGTTTCAATAAAATTGAGCGTCATCAGATTAAACAATTCTCTTTGAATTTTTCGCGCCTCTGAATACTTACCTTCGAGACAGAGATGTGTCATTTTTGACATTTTTCCCGGCACCTGATTGGAAACGACAGAGATAAGACCCACACCGCCAAGAGAGATAATCGGAATAGTTGTCGCGTCATCACCTGATAGTATCTTAAAATCATCCGGAATTTTTGCAGCGAGTTCAGCGATCTGGCCGATATTACCCGATGCTTCTTTTATACCGACAATATTATCTATCGCGCTTAATCTGACCACGGTATCCGGCAGAATATTCGTGGAGGTTCTTCCCGGCACATTATATACAATAATTGGACTGCTTACGGCTGATGAGATCGCTTTATAATGCTGATACAATCCTTCCTGTGTGGGTTTATTATAATAAGGAGTCACCGAAAGCAGGCCGTCAACACCCAAATCGGAAACTTTTTTTGCCATTTCGATGACTTTTGCCGTATCGTTCCCGCCGGCTCCGGCGATCACCGGGACTCTTCCGGCTGCTTGTTTTACAACCGCATCAACTACCTGCAGATGTTCTTCCAGCGTAAAAGTGGCGCTTTCGCCGGTTGTACCGCAGGGGACCAGAAAATCAATACTGCCGTCAATCTGATAATCAACCAGTTTCCGCAATGCATTAAAATCAATCTGACCATCACGCATAAAAGGTGTGACCAGTGCCGTACCACATCCCTTAAGATCTTTAAGTTGTTTCATATCTTTCTCCCTGCTTAAAACGCGCCTTATGGTTACTTTGTTTAGTCATATTTTATAAAAGAATCGCTGATATCCGGGACTTACTTATCAGAGCCTAGAATCGAATCAACGACATCAGGAAATTCATAGAATCCGGTTTTATCCTTTAGCCATTTAGCCGCGAGAATCGCTCCCTCGGCAAAGCCGACACGGCTGCGCGCAGTGTGCTCCAGACGAACAGAATCAACCGCTGAATCAAAACTAACCGAATGCGTCCCCGGGATATATCCGCTCCTGACGCTGCTCACAGGAATTTCTTTATCCGGATAGTTGCCGCTGATCAGCTTTTTTATTACCAGCGCTGTGCCCGACGGCGCGTCTTTTTTCATTTTATGATGCGCTTCCTCAATATATGGATCATAGCTTTGAAAAGCGGAAAAAAGACGCGCGGCATACTCGCTTACTCTAAAAAACAAATTGACGCCCAGTGAAAAATTTGATCCGTAAATGACTCCGATTCCACCGGATATAACCATATCTCTGACAACATTCTCCTGGTCATACCATCCGGTTGTCCCGATAACAAGATTTTTTTTCATATCAGCCGCCAGCTTCACATTCTCAATCACAGCCGACGGTACCGAGAAATCAATCAATACATCAGTTTTTTTAAGCATTTTCCTGGTCTTCTCATCATTTTTAAGCGGGTTGTATTCATCAAAGACGGCATCAATTACCAGATGCTGTTCTTCCGCCAGAGCTTCGATCATCTTTCCCATTTTTCCATATCCCAGCAGCGCGATATTCAAATTTTGATTCATTTTGTCGCCTCAAATATTTCCTGGTTTATTTCTCTGAAAATAAAATCGTGTAATTTACGAATTATTGTCTGAAGCCGCGAAGAATCCACCATGAAGGTAAAACTATGCGGCGATACATTTGATACCGTAAGCTCGATGCCTTCACCATTAATATATTCCCGGACTTCCGTCAACAGTTTGCTGTTCCGGCTGACATTTGTGCCAATCAAAGAAATGGTTGCCTTGTTTTTCTCGATGCTCAGTTTGGAAAAACTTCCGAAAAGGCTGATCATTGCTTCACTCTTTTTGCTATCATCCGCAACCAAACTGATTTGTTTGCCCGATCCCAGAATAATATATGGCACAACCTCGGCCTGCCGCACGATGTCAAACAATCTGTACAGAAAGTCAAACTCACTTGATTTCTCACCCGACTGAATATTTAACATCAACAATTTATCACGGCAGGTTATTGATTTTATTACAGGTTTGGCATGATCGGTCCTGTCCCCGATGACAGTTCCAGCTGCTTCTGGTGCCCTTACGCTGTAAATATGAATTGTGATGTTTTTTGATCTCGCGGGCTGAATCGTGTTCGGATGCAGTATTTTTGCCCCATAGAGAGACAATTCCGCCGCTTCTTCATAAGTCATCTTTTTGATTGTGACGGGCTTGTCTATTAAGTCGGGATCCGCGGTCATAACACCCGGTACATCTTTCCAGATCTGGATATCTTTTGCTTCGAGCGCCGCCCCAATCAACACCGCCGAATAGTCAGATCCTTCAAATCCGAGCGTTGTGGTCTCACCCGTTTGCGTTGAACCAATGTATCCCTGTATTACCGGGATCATTCCGTCCTTTAAAACCGGGAGTATATATCCGCGTATTTTAATCTGACTTTCATCCTCTTTGGGGTGCGCGTGCGTAAAATGCTCATCGGTGATCAAACAGATACGGGCATCAAGAAGTTTCGCCCTAATTTGCCTGGATATCAAAGCGGTTGTGAGAATCGCTGATGAGATCAATTCACCATAGGCTAAAACTTTGTCCTGTAAAAAAGGGCTTAATTCCTTCCGTGAAGCGATCATCTCCAGAACAATTTTTAATTCAGAAAAATAATTATTTATTTTTTCAAGAAAATAAGAGTCCGCGTCTCCCGCATTAAAAACATCATAAACTTTCAGATGTTCGTCGCGAAGATCGCTTAACAGACTATTTGATTTTACGACATCCTGCGCTTCCGCGAGTTTTGCCGCCTGCAGCAGCCGGCTCGTTGTTTTCCCCATTGCCGATACAACGACTACCGGCTGCAGGTCAAGCCTTGTGCTGATAATTTCCACCACATTCTTTACGGATTCGGCGCCATCCAGGGAGGCGCCTCCAAATTTCATTATAATCATATTGTCAATTTTTTCATACTTATTTGTTCTTGATAATATTATCCAGTTGTCCCTGTTTTAACAATAATTCGGCATTAAGAATTGAGGCGCCCGCCGCTCCCCGGATCGTATTATGTCCAAGAGCGATCATCCGGTAATCCAATACCGGGCAGGTTTGAATTCTTCCAATTACCGTAGCCATTCCTTTTTCAACCATAATATCATATTTGGGCTGCGGCCGGTCCGGTTCTTCCATAACAACGGTCGGTCTCCCGGGCGCGGAGGGGAGATTTAACTCCTGAGGCGACGCCTTAAAGTTTTTATAGATTTCTGAAATCTCCGCGATACTTGTCTTTTCTCTCAGCTTGACCGAGATACTCTCAAGATGACCATCTTCCACTGATACCCTGTTGCACTGAGCGCTGACGGGAATATCCGCGTCCTCGATTTTACCGTTTGTTATTTTTCCCAGTATTTTTCGTGTTTCCTTCGCTATTTTTTCCTCTTCTCCCGAAATAAATGGCATCACATTGCCGAGTATATCTAATGAGGCCACGCCGGGATAACCCGCCCCGGAAACAGCCTGCATCGTCACCACGGATACTTTTTCCACGGTAAATTTCTGATGAAGCGGATAGAGAGCCATAGCAAGAAAAATGGTCGAACAATTCGGATTTGTCACAATAAATCCGGGCCAGCTGCGGTTTTCTTGCTGTATATCGATTAAATCAGCATGACCCGCATTCAGTTCCGGAATCATCAGCGGTACATCATGATCATAACGGTGATTGCGCGCGTTACTAAAAACCGCGTATCCCGCTGACGCGAATTCTTCCTCAATTCCACCCGCTACCGATGCGTCTAGTCCCGAGAATACAATCCGGCAGTCAAGATCAGGTTTACATTCTTTAACCGTAAGCCTGCTAATTTTTTCCGGCAAACCTGATTTTTGAGTCCAGTGGACGGCTTCTGAATAAATTTTTCCGGCTGACTGCTTTGATGCGGCAAGTTCCGTCACTTCAAACCAGGGATGATTTTCAAGCAAAGCGACAAATTTCTGACCGACTGTTCCGGTTGCTCCCAAAATTCCAACTTTAATTTTATCCATAATTTTTCTCATGCTTCCAATAATAATTTTTTAACGATTTCATAATATAATTCAACCGCGTCAGCCAGTTCTTTTTTGCTGATTTTTTCATGATTCGTGTGCGCGTCCAGAATACTCCCGGGCCCAAACAAAACAGGCTTGCCCCAGTTATTCAGATTTGGTATATCCGTTGTATAAGAAGCAACCATCGTTTCATACCCCGGCAGTGTTTTAGTCAGCACGGGTTCACATTCGAAAATATATTCTAATTTTGCCCGTTTATTAACTATTTTTTCCAGAATCTGTTTTACATCAGCAACCGAAGAGACAATCCTGAACATTAAAAGAGACTCCGCGAAGGGTGGAATCACATTGGCCTGAATGCCTCCCGAAATCGTTCCGATATTATACGTCGTGGCGCCTAAAAGTTCATGTTTGGGAAAATATTCCTTCCGGATATCATTAAATATATCCAGCAATTTTTCAATCGCCGATTCTCCGTGCTCCGGATAGGCCGCGTGAGCAGCTTTTCCCTTTACAGTTAATTTTACCCTAAGTGATCCTTTTGAGCCAATCGCCATTTTATTTTCGGTCGGCTCCCCGTTAACCAGCCAGCGGCAATTATTTTCAATTTTATTGGCAGAAATAGCCCCATCGCTGATACTTTCTTCGCCAACGACAAAAAGAAGGCCAAAATTAGTAAATCCCCCTGATAAAAGCATTTCCGACGCCTTGATCTGCGAAGCAATTATTCCCTTGGTGTCACATGCTCCGCGGCCATAGAAGTATGAATCATCCTCTGAATAAGGAATATATGGTAAAACTGTATCCGTATGTGTTGAAAGTATAACTCGCGGTTCGCCCTTAAATGCGAGAATGTTAGATCGCTCGCCGTTAACCGGAATCAACCGGATATCAAATCCCCGGCCGTTCAGATATTCAGACAAAAAACCGATTATTTCCGCTTCTTCACCGGTTATTGATTTTATCTCAATTAGTTTACGGGTTAATTCAAATAAATTCATTGTCTGGATTCCGTTCGCGTTAAATTGTTCTTATTTTAAATTCTGATTGATCAATTTATGAAAGAGCGGGGGCGCGCATCAAGAGGTGTTTCTGAATTCATTTTTTCAGCGGATAGTATTTTAACTCTAAATTATTACCGTCAAATTCCGCATAGCTGAAATTGACCAGCCAGTCGCCTAGATTTATATACTTATGATCATTTTTTTCATATACCAGCGGATTATGCTTATGTCCCATCATAACATAATCAAATCCTCTGTCAAACTGCTTCTCGGCATATTCTCTGTAATCTTCCACATCCTTCAGAACAAGCCGGTTTGTATACACACGGCTTGAGCCTGATATAAAACGGGCGAACCGGAATCCAAAATCGGGATGCAGCCATCTGAATATGCTCTGATTGAACTTGTTTCGGAATACACGCTTTAGAAACCGGTAGCCGGTATCTTTTTTCGCGACACCATCGCCATGGAACAGATAAAAGTTTTTCCCGCCCAATTCGAATTCATAATCATCGAGCCATGTCTTCATACCGATTATTTCATCAAAAAAACGACCAAGAAAAAAATCATGATTACCCGCCAGATAATTTATTTCAACGCCTTTGTCTGTTAAGCGCTTAAACCTGTAAAGAAAATTAAAATATTTTTTGGGAATCACATACTTGTATTCAAACCAGAAATCAAAAAGATCTCCCACAATAAAAAGGTGCGTTGCATCTTTTTCTATCTCATCCAGAAAACGCAGAAAATGCGTCTGTTTTTGATGCTCTTCCTCGCTTTCATTCGCGCCGATGTGTAAATCAGAAATGAAATATGCTTTTATCATTTTTTACCGGATGAACCCTTTTGCCGTCGTTTATGTTAAAAGACGTTAAAGTAAATATAATTAATAATAAAAGCAACCGGGCAGATGATTGACTTTGGCACTTAACCGGAATAGATTTATTATTTATTAAATACAATAAGGAGTACACAATTGGAAAAGGCGCTTGTAATCCTTGCACCCGGATTCGAAGAGATTGAAGCTGTCACAATTATTGATTTGCTGAGACGGGGTAAAATTGACGTCACCGTGGCCGGTCTCGAATTGGATTCGGTGACCGGATCGCATCAGATCAGTATCATTCCTGACGCGTATTACCTGGATGTTGATCCTGATGAATTTGATGTCCTGATTCTGCCCGGAGGACAGCCCGGCTCAAACAATCTTAAAGAAAACAGAAATATTATCAACTGGGTCAATTCACGCTTCAAATCCGGTAAAAAACTGGCGGCAATCTGTTCGGCGCCGGTCGTATTCCATGCCACCGGTATCGCTAAGGGGATGAAACTAACCAGCTATCCGACGGATAAAGGTATCTTTACTGACAGCGTATATCTTGAAGAAAGGGTTGTCCGGGATGGTCAAATCATCACCAGCCGCGGTGTGGGAACCGCAATCGATTTTAGCCTTGCGATTATTTCCGATTTGAAAGGCAAGGAAGAAGCCGGGGAAGTGGCGGCTCGAATTTTGTACAAAGTATAATTATCCGGCTGAAGCCGTCATTTGCTGAAATAATTTATGAGAGTATCCGCGATTTTATCGACACCAAAGCGCACAGGATCCGTTACAGGCAACCCGAATTTTGTTTCTACCTTCTGAATCTGCGAAGCCGCTTCACTTTCGCTCAACATGGCTGTATTTAGAGATATTACCAGAACTGGCGCGGAGTTGATCGCCGAAAGAAGCTGACGATACGTTTCGATGGTGTTTGTGAGGATCGTCTGGCTATCATTGATTTCGGCCCGATGACATAAAATTAGCGCGTCAGGCATAGCGCCGTGTAATATTCCGATATTGGCGGACGCCGAGACCGGATTATAGATTCCGCCTCTGCCTTCTATAACAATATATTCAAACTTATCACCCATGCCGACCATCTCATTTTCGACAGTCGCTGATACCAGGTCACTCCTTGTGGCGTCAGTAATAATTCCCTTTCCCTTGACAAGCCGACCGGTAAGACTTGTCGCCAGCCAATCTGCCGAAACTCCCCTCTGGTGTAACCCGCTAACTAATTCTATTGTTGTTGTAAGTTTTCCGGATAATTCGTTTGTTCCAATTGTCATTATATTTCGGGATTTCAGATTTTTTGTGCGTCCTCTGAATTTAAGGTACTTATCATCTGTGGATCGCAGATCTATAATTTTAACTTTATATTTATCGGCCAGCAGTTTAAATTCGGCCGTTTCGTTTAAAAACTGATGATAACCATTTATGATGGTCAGCCTCATTTGCAAAGCTTTGATTATCAGAGGATACAACGCGACCGGCAGCCCGCCGCCTGTCTTCGACAATCCGATTATAATATGATTCGGCTTTAACTTAAGCAGTTCATCCAATGTGGCTGTAACTGGAATCTCACCCCCGAAACCAAGAACTTGCTGTAAAGTTTTGCCTGCATTTACGCGGTCGACCACGCCGATAATTTCTTTTTGAAGGTAGCGAATTAAAACAGATTCTGACTTTGAATGCATTGGCCGCAAAGCTTCATCTGCCAGAATAATGATTCTCTTTTTCACAGCGGTACCCGATTAAAATGTCACAATGAATCTGACGTGATGTATATGTATGGTTCTATTAAATCGATTGTTTTAGGTCCGATTCTTTTAACTTTATCCAAATCATTTATAGATTTAAACGGACCATTCTTATCCCGGTATTCAATTATTCCTTTAGCGGTCGCCGGACCAATTCTCGGAAGTTTTTCCAGCTCTTTTTGTCCGGCGGTATTTATATTGATGCTTTTTTGTTTCAGGATTTTATTAACTTTTTCTTTTGATGAAGATAATTCTTTTGTTTTTGCCTGTTGGTTGTAAAAGGAACTGATCGAACCGGCTTCCGATAAACTGTTGAAAAGGCTATCCTGTGATTGATAATTATAAAGATTCGTATTTATCCCCTGCGGTTTTAGCCATTGTACAAACAAACTGACTAAAATCACACCACCGATGATGAGAAGTGCTCTCCTTTCCGATGAAGTAAGGTTCAGCATACCGCCTCTCTATTCAAACAGGACTGCTTTTAAGTAAGTTAGGGTGTAAATCCTGAAGATGAAATAAAAATAAAAAAAGCCGATCGGGTTTACCGTATTCGGCTTTTTGGGGTTTATATATTTAATGCTTCTTTAAATTTTTCGAAAATTGTCTTGTGTTCATCTTCCTGCGGCTGCATATTTTCACTTTTTTCTAATTCTGACAGCATACTTTTCTCTTCAGGATTCAGCCTGGTCGGCACAAAAACCTGAATTTGGATCAGTTGATCCCCAACTCCCGTTGACTGCAAATGAGGAATCCCCTTGTTCCGCATCCTTAAAATCCTGCCGGACTGAGTACCCGCCGTAATATTGAGCTTCGCTTTTCCGGTGAGTGTAGGTATTTCCTTTGAGGCGCCCAGAGCCGCCTCCGGGAAACTCACAGGAAGTACCATGATTACATCATCTCCGCGCCGTTCGAAAATTTTATGGGGTAACTCTTCGATAAATATAAGCAGGTCCCCGGCCGCGCCTTTTCTTCGGCCGCTGTGCCCTTCCCCCTGCATAGGTATATAGTTTCCTGTTTTGACGCCCGCGGGAACATTTACTTCAATTGTTTTACTGTCCATCACACGGCCGTCGCCACTGCAAGCGCGGCATGGATTTTCAATGATCTGCCCTTCGCCGTTACAACGGCTGCATGCCGCGACATTTACAAACTGGCCGAATAATGATTGAGACACCTGTCTTACTTCACCACTGCCATGACAAGCCGGGCAGGCCTGAGTCTTACTGTACTGAGCCGATCCTGAGCCGTTGCATTCAGAACAGTGGACCATTTTTTTAACCTTAATTTTTTTCTTGGTCCCCGTTGCGATTTCTTCAAGTGTAAGCTTCAGAGCGATTTGTAAATCACCGCCTTTTCGGTTTGACGATGCCCGTCTCCGGCCTCCGCCCCCACCGAATATATCACCGAAACCAAAACCCTGCTCCATAAATTGACGCAAGGCGTCTGATATATCAAAATCCCCGAAGTCCATCCCGTTAAAACCGCCGCCGGCAGCTCCCTGATGTCCAAACCGGTCATATCGCTGGCGTTTTGACTGATCGCTTAAGACCGCATATGCTTCCGCGATTTCCTTAAATTTTTCTTCAGCGGTCTTGTCATCGGGATTCTTGTCCGGATGATATTTTATTGCCAATTTCCTGTAAGCTTTTTTGATCTCATCCGCCACCGCGTTTCGATCGACTCCCAGTATTTCGTAATAATCCCTCTTTGTTGTCATTGTTTCACCTTATTTTGCTACCAGAACCTGCGAATGCCGAATTACTTTACCGTTCAGATTATACCCTTTTAAATGTTCATCGACAACATATCCGCTTTCAAATTTCTCAGAATCCACCTGAACAAGAGCCTGGTGCTTCTCGGGATCAAATTCCTCCCCGACCGCGATGATTGGCTGCAATCCCTTTTTTTCAAGAGTGTTCATTAGATTTTTATAAACTAATTTTATTCCCTCTTTTATCGAATTTGAATTGTTATCATCATTCGCGTGAATAATGGAGCGTTCCAAGTCGTCGATTACTGGTAAAATATCCGAAATCAGACCTTCATTCGCATACTCTATCAACTGAATTGCTTCTTTTTCTCTACGGTTTTTATAATTTTCAAACTCGGCCGATATTCGCAACATTTTATCTTTTAATTGTTTATTTTCTTCTTCAAGTTTTTTGTTCTCCGCGCCAAGTTTTTCTATTTGTGATTCAAATTCGGCGATTTGTTTATCTTCTTTGGACTTCGTTTTTTTGGATTTGCTCTTTACGTCCTTTTCTTCGGTCTCAACGGATTCGCCTTGCTTAAGAGTTTCATCCGCTTTAACAGTATCCAGATCTATTCCC
>JBFXGD010000120.1:0-10673 GCA_050178385.1 Calditrichaceae bacterium | reverse complement strand
CCGGCATTAAGATACACATAGTTCCACATCAGATTCTCAAGATAATCCGGGATAAAGCGATAATTCTTGAAAATATTGTCGTCGGGTTCAAAAATAATGGATGTGCCGTTTCGCTGACTTGTGGATTCAATCGGGAAGTCTTTAGTTAGCTCGCCCCGTTCAAATTCCTGGATTTTTGTTTGACCGTCCCGGGCGGACTGAACACGAAAATAGCGGGAAAGGGCGTTAACCGCCTTGGTTCCAACGCCGTTCAAACCAACTGACTTCTGGAAAGCTTTTGTATCGTATTTTCCGCCGGTGTTGATCTTGGCGACACAATCATAGACTTTGCCAAGCGGAATTCCCCGGCCATAATCACGTACCACAACACGGTGTTCGCTGATTTTGACATCAATTGTTTTACCAAAGCCCATCATATGTTCATCTATGGAATTATCAATGGTCTCTTTTACAAGAATATAGATCCCGTCGTCGAGAGATGAACCATCTCCGAGTTTGCCGATATACATTCCCGGCCGCATGCGGATATGTTCACGCCAGTCTAAGGAGCGGATACTTTCTTCGGTGTAGATTAGTTCTGACATTCTAATTTGCCTGTTCTGTGTTAATTATAAACAAGTAATAATATAAAGAATATTTTCCGAATATTTCCATAAGGATCAGAGAAAAATATAATAATTCTTATGTTAAGTCCAATAAATTTTACGCAATTTATTTGCAGATGAATGGTTTTATGATGGTGTTGATGATTTTTAATCAAATGAAAAACGGTTAATATCCGCTTCCGGATTTAAGGGAGTTCCGTGTAAAAGATTGTTTGTAAAATCAGCTGCAAAATAAGGCGCGAGGGAGACCCCCTTTGTCCCCAGACCATTAAAAATGCCCAAAGACGGGAATTGTGGATGAAGACCAATAACCGGTCTGCGGTCGATCACAACTGGGTGAAAGCCCGCCAGCTGATCGATGATCGAAAAAGGTGATTTTAATATCAGATTTAATTTACGGATAAGCTCTTCACGGGTCCTTTGATTACCTAATAAATAGTTCTAATTAACTGTATACATTTTTCCTCTTTACTTCTATAATTTAAGATTCTATACTATTTAAGTACATCGGGTTAATTTTTCTTTTTCATCTTTCATAAGTAATGATATATTATTATTTGTAAAGTTATGAAAAAACAAATTCTAATAAATATCTGTCTTTCTATCTTAATACAATTCATTTATGCACAAGATACCTGGGTGCAGCAGGAATGGGTAAGACATTTACCCGGCCCGGATTCAGTCGAAGATGGTCCAAGTTTTATTAAAGCTGATAATTCTGGAAATGTCTATGTTTTAAATGAGAGTTATTCCCTGGAAACGAGACAAGACTATCAGCTTGCCAAGTATTCCTCGGATGGGGAGTTGCTTTGGCTGTTCAGATACGATAGCACGAATACTGATATGCCCACAGGAATGGCAATTGATGATAGTGATAAAGTTATAATAACTGGCATTACAGAATTCCCGGAATTTAACTATGAATTTTGTACTATAAAGTTGAGTCCAGATGGTAGCGAAGCTTGGAATAGAAAATTCCCGTCGCTGGGATCATGGATTTCTAATCCACAAATAATTACCGATGCAATGAATAATATTTATGTATCGGGATATGGTGATAAAAACATTATTACTATTAAATATTCCCCGGACGGAGAAATTCTTTGGACCTGCATATATAACTCGGGAGGAAATGCCAGTCCAAACGGAATCGTTCTCGATAAATCATGCAATGTTTTTATTATTACATCTGGCCTGATAAAAATCGATTCGATTGGTAACTTTCAATGGTATAAAAAATTTACAGATGAGGACAGTACATGGGGATCGGCCATGAGTGTAGCTATAGGAGCTTCAGACAATATCTATACTACAGGATCTGTAAAACCGCTAAACAGCTATTATAGTGATGTATTGACAATGAAATTTAACAGTAACGGCCGCATCTTGTGGACTAAGACATTCAACGGACCGGCAGATTGGGAGGATGGAGGTCATGTTGTTGCCGTGGATGATTCCGAAAATGTATATGTAGCCGGGCAAACTGAGGGTATAGGAACTGGAGGAGATCTGACTTTAATAAAGTATGATTCCAGCGGTAATGAGTTATGGGTTCGTTATTACAATGGTTCGTCTTATTTAGAAGATTTAGGATTTGGGATTGATATAGATAATCAGAATAATATCTACATAGCGGGAGTTAGCTCAGACGCCTCCACGCTTCGGGATATTCTATCTTTAAAATATGACAACAAAGGAAAACAAATTTGGAAAGCAATTTATAGTAATGGCAGCGACACCGATGACTTCCTGACCACAAGAAAAGGAATGACCGTTGGTCCTTTTGGTAATGTTTATGTGGTGGGCACAAGTTCCGTAAGACTAAAATGGGCCAAACTTACAATTATCAAATACAAACAGATTTTGACGGACGTTTATAATCCTAATCCAAATATCCCAAATCATATAGAATTATACCAGAATTATCCCAATCCTTTTAACAACATAACTAAAATCCCGCTATCCCTTAATCAATATGCTTTGGTAAGCTTACATCTTTATAATATAGAAGGGAAAAAGATTAAGACTATATATAATGGTTTTTTAATGCGAGGCGGCTATGAATTTGAAATCGATTCCGGCTCATTGGCCAGTGGCGTGTATATTTACAGTTTAATGGTTAAAGGGAATAATGGAGTATATAAAAAATCAAAAAAATTGCTTGTTCTAAAATAGCTACATTCTTTTATTAAAATTTGAAAAGGAGGAAGCATAAAATGAGAATACTTATTTTGATTTTGTCCTTTATGGCTCTATATCCCAGATTCCTATCTGCTGAAGATTAATTTTACTGGATGAAAAATGAAAAAGTAAAATTAAACGATAACATTAATGAAGTCACGGTTAAATTAAAAAAACAGTCCAGTGAAAAAGAAGTGTATTAAACAATAATTCCTGTGGAACAAAAAGGGGAGCGTCTTAATTCCTGGAAACTACCGTAAATCAAGTCCAACGACCTGCCGTAGGTTAAAGAGAGGCAAGATGATCCCGGTCTGATTTTTTAAGGCTGGTGACAATCAGTTCGTATGAATCGTCTATCCACTCAAAGATCTGCGGATGCCCGATGCTTTGGTCGAGTAGCACGGTGTTCCAGTGTTTTTTATTCATGTGATATCCGGGGGTGACCAACGGATATTTTTGCCGGAGGGCGGTCGCATAAACTGGATCACATTTCAGATTAATGCTATGCGGTTCTGTGAGGCTGATCAGGCAGAACATTTTATTCATTACTTTAAAAACAAGAGTCGTGTCATCAAATGGAAATTCGCGTGTCGCGCCTTTTTTTTGAGAACAATAGTCAATTACCTTTTGCAGTGACATACTCATTTTCCTTTTAATATCCTGGTTAAAATTACTTTTTCCCGGCCGGAATTTCCCGGAAAACCCTGGATTATCAGGACGGTTATTTCACGTCTTCATTCCAATAGTAAGTGTCGGGATATACACGGTCACCAAAAATAGCAGTGCCCACCCGCAACATGGTTGATCCTTCTTCGATGGCAATCTCAAGGTCACCCGACATACCCATGGACAAGATATCCATTTCCACATTTGGTATCTTTTCTTCTCTGATACGGGTCTGTAATTGCCTGAGAATCTTAAAACAACGGCGAACTTCCGCTTCATCACCGGAAAATATCCCGATGGTCATCAATCCCTTTATGTGAATCGAATCATACCCTGATGCTTGTCTCACAAGTTCCATGGCATTTTCCGGTTCAATACCAAATTTGCTGTCCTCGCCCGAAGTATTTACCTGAATGAGGACATCCATACTCTTGCCTTCAAATTGGAGACGCTGATCAAGTTTTTCAACCAGATCCAGGCGGTCAACGGACTGAATCATGTCCGCGAATTTCAGGGCATCTTTAATTTTGTTTTTTTGAAGATGTCCGATAAAATGCCGTTCTACCGATTCATCTTTCAGCACTTCGATTTTTTTTAAAGCTTCCTGAATTTTATTTTCACCGATAATCTTCTCACCTTTGTTCAGGGCGATTTTAATGTTTTCGGGAGATACGGTTTTTGTGGCGAGAAGGAGTTTTACATCGGATGGGTTGCGGCCGCACCGGGCGCAGGCGGTTTCAATCCTCCGGTGGATGATTTTCAGGTTGCCGATGATATCCATTTTAGTCCTTTGGCGATTTTTTGGTTACCAGTTGTCGCGATATCGAATAACTTATATTTCTTTTAAACATCAATCAAGGGCTGAGTCTTTATTTGGACAGTCCACTGAAAAATAATTCGGAGTCAAAATAATCATTAAAAGGATAAAAATTTTATATTTCAAAGGAAATGTTTTATTTTTAGAAATCGAATTAAAAGGGAGAAAACATAATGAGTAGATTCAGCTTATTGATTTTTCTGGTATTTCTGATGATCGCCGGTATATCCGCACAGAAAGCGGCCTTTAAACTGGACGATCTTTATAAGATAACCGGTGTAGGCGATCCGCAAATTTCGCCCGACGGAAAACGAATTGCTTTTGTTACCAGCAAGAATAATCTGAAGGACGGTACGAGTAATTCAGAAATATATATTATGGAAAGTGACGGTAAAAATCTAAGACAGCTCACTGATGACCCGGCATCGGATAATCATCCGCGCTGGTCATCCAATAGCAGGAATCTATTGTTTGTCTCAACCCGTGAAAATGGCTCGCAAGCCTGGATTCTGAATGTGGAAAACGGGGAATCAAAAAAACTGACTGATCTGGCGATTGGTGTAAGCAACCCTGAATGGCTAAGTCCGGATAGAATTATTTTTTCCGCGGATGTTTACCCTGAATGCGGCGCCGATGATGAGTGCAATAAAGTCAGCGATTCGACGCTGACCAACGGTCCGCTGCAGGCGCACATGGCGGATCATCTTCTCTATCGGCACTGGACAACCTATAAAGACGGAAAGCGAACCCATTTGTTTGCTTTTGATTTGAGCTCTTCTGAATTGATAGATTTAACCCCGGGTGATTTTGATTCACCGGCTTTTGGCGGAGGCTTTAGTGTTTCTCCGGACGGAAAAGAGATTTGTGTGGAATCGAACCGGGAATCCAATGAAGCTGAAACCACAAACAAAGATTTGTGGATTATCGATGCTGAAACCGGTGGAACAAAGAATATTACCGCGGCAAACAAAGCCTATGACGGCCAGCCTGTATATTCTCCTGATGGCAGTTACATAGCCTATATGATGCAGAAAGTGCCGGTATTTGAATCCGATTTACGGCGTCTCGCGGTGTATGACAGGCAAAAACAAACGATTCGCGTTCTTTCAGAATCAACCGACAACTGGATTGGTACCTTTGATTGGGCTCCTGATTCAAAAAGCGTCTATTTCACAATTCATGAAAAAGGCCATTTCCCGTTGTATAATGTGGAGCTGAAATCGGGGAAAATCAAAAAAATAATCGATTTAAAAACCATTGACGCGATCGCCGTTTCGAAGAACAATAAATGGCTGGCCGCCATCCGAAGAAGTATAGCGGAACCGGCAGAATTATATAAGGTCTTGGTGAATGGTAAATCGGAGCGGCTTTCGTTTTTCAATCAGGAAATTGAAGAGACTGTCGATCTCCGTCCCGGGGAAGAGATGTGGATCGGGAGCCCGACGGGGAAGAAAATTCATACATTTATAATCAAACCGCATAATTTTGATCCGGCAAAAAAATATCCCCTGATCCTGAATGTACACGGTGGCCCGCAATATCAGTGGTATGATGGTTTCCGCGGGGACTGGCAAATGTATCCCGGCTCGGGTTATATCGTAGCATTCCCGAATCCCCATGGATCAAGCGGATACGGACAGGAATTCACGACTGCCATATCCAAAGACTGGGGCGGGAAAGTATATCAGGATATTATGGCTGTGACTGATTCCCTGGCGAATCTGCATTTTGTGGATGCAAATCGTATGGGCGCCATGGGCTGGTCATACGGCGGTTATATGATGATGTGGCTTGAAGGACACACGACACGGTTTAAGGCTTTGGCTTCAATGATGGGATTGTATAATCTGCCCGCTTTTTACGGAGCGACCGAGGAACTCTGGTTCCCTGAGTGGGATTTGGGTGGGACGCCGTGGGAATCGGAAAGCTATGGCCGCTGGTCACCGAATAATTTTGTCAAAAATTTTAAAACCCCCTGTCTTGTCATCACAGGAGAGCGGGATTACCGGGTTCCTTACACACAGAGCCTGGAATTTTTTACAGCGCTGCAGAAGATGGGTGTAGAATCCCGGTTGATCGTATTTAAAAACGACGGACATTGGCCGAGTCATGTAAAATCGATGCCGTTTTATTATAACGCGCATTTGGACTGGTTTCATAAATATCTGGGGGGAGATCCAGCGCCCTATGATATGAATAAAATGTGGCGTAATCAGGCGTTTGAGTGATCCTTTTTTGAGATTCAATTAATTGAAATTAAGGGCGGGCTTTGCTAAATTGAGCATAATTCCTGTTAGTTATGTAAAAGAAAGATGGTTGTCATGGATACCGAATTTAATAAAGATGTACTCAGCCTGTCCTTTCGCTTCTATTCAAAGGCATTATCATTTCCTTATGATGAACTGACTCATGAGTTTCAGTATCTGTTCAGGGAAATGGAGAAAATGGTGGATTCTGATTTAGATAATCTGATCGCGGCAAAAGTGCTCGATGTGATTAATTCTTACCAGGGTGAAGAAATGAGCGCCCTGCAGACAGAGTATTCACGCCTGTTTTCACATAATGAAACAGAAAAACCATTAATTTCCATTCAGCTGACGGATTTCATAAGCAGTTCAAAATATGATGCGCTTATGAATTTTCTTACGGACAGTATCGTACCGATAGATCTTGAAGAATATCCGGATACGGTGATGAATGTTCTCGATTATTTTTCGTCTATCATTGGTGAAGAGCCGGATGAGATGGTTGTTGATTTTTTTAATCAGTTTATCGCGGCCGGGATACCGCCATTCAGTGAACAGGTTTACAAAGGCAGTAATCTGAATTTTTATAAGGAAATAGCCAGGGCTCTCAATGAAATGATTTATCTGATGAGTTGATTGTCACCCTTGCCGGTATTAATAATTCAAAGAACAATTGGTGTATTTATCCTCAAAATTATAAGCCTCACAGGTCAAAATGGCCATCAGGATTGAAAACAACCACATTTTTTTAGGCGTGCGTGATTTAATCAGATCTTCACGCCAACCGCAGTTGTTATCATCGTTTCCCTTACCACAGAGAGGCATGCTGGGCCGTAAAGCGCATGATAAAGTTCGGCTGCAAAAAAACAACACATACGGTCTGTTCCACTCTGAATATTCTCTGTGCCGCGAATACAATTACCGGGATTTTACTTTCGAGCTGCAGGGGCGAATCGATGGGGTGTATCAATTAAAAGACAAGGTGGAAGTTGAAGAAATAAAATCTGTTATCCTGACCGAGGCTGAATTTAAAAGTCTGGATATCAGTCATTATCCGGAATTCATCGAACAGGTTATTATCTATGGTTATATGCTTCAGGATGAACTTGAAGGTATCGAAGTCAGCACCCATTTAATTCTTATGAATCTGATCAATGACGCCAGACGAAAGTTTGATATTCCATTTGTGCGTATGAACGCGGAAAAGCTTCTGTTTCATCGTTTTGATGAAATTGTCGAAGAAATTGAGCATGAAAAGGCTGAAACGGCAATCAGAATGAACGAAATAAACAGGATCAGTTTTGATTTGCCCGAAAATCGTCCCCAGCAGCGTCTGATGATTGAACAGATTGAAGCAAATCTTAAAACAGGCGCGCACAGCATGGTGTCAGCGCCGACGGGAACAGGGAAGACCGCCGCTTCGATATTTCCGGCCATGCGGTACGCGACCGCCCATAATAAAAAGATATTCTTTGTCACGTCGAAGACGACACAGCAAAATATTGTCAGAGAAACCGTTGAACCACTTATTGAACAGGGATTGAATTTCAAAATACTCTATTTAAGGGCCTCAGAAAAAATGTGCGCGAATGATATATATTTTTGCCATGAAGCCCATTGTAAATTTGCCAAAGATTATCGGGACCGGCTGGATGAAACAGATATTCTGCAAAATCTTCTGGATAAAAACACACTCACGCCGGAGATGATTTATCAGGCAGCAGTTGAGAAGACCTTATGCCCGTTTGAGGTCTCAATGGATTTGAGTTCACACTGCGATATGATTGTCGGGGATTATAATTATGTGTTTGATCCGGCTGTTTTTATTCGCCGGCTATTCGCGAGAAAAGATTATTCGGACTGGATATTAATCATCGATGAAGCCCATAATCTGTATGAACGGGGTATGGATTATCTTTCTCCGGAAGTCAGGCGTGAGGATATCGGCAATCTTATAAAATGGCATGGTAAGAAAAAAGGGAAAATATTTCAGGATCTTAGAAAAGCGCTGAAGGAAATTGATGATATCATGGGAAAATTGAATCTCGAAGGAGAGATTCATTTTTCGGGGCAGCAGTATTTTAAAGCAGAGCTGAATATTCCCGAATGGGATAATGTTTTCACATTTTTTGAATCGGTTTTTTTAAAATATCTGATACATAAAATTAAAAATAAAATTCTGATAATGGATGATCCCATTGAACAGTTTTATTATAAAATCAGAAGATTTGTAAAGATTGCTCATTTCACGGACAGAGCCTTTGTTCCGTTTTATGACGCGTCGGCAGGGGGCATTCTTAAAATCCGCTGCTGCGATCCATCGGGTTATCTTGGCCGGCGGATGGATGGATTTCATTCCGTCATCGCCATGTCGGCAACATTGGATCCAATGAAATTTTATCAGGAGGTGCTGGGACTCGGGTCTGAAAGGACCAATCGCTTGCAGTTAAATTCACCGTTTTCCGCGAATAACAGGAAGGTAGTTATTGTACCGGGCATATCGACAAGGTACAAGGACAGGATGAATAATTATTCTAAAATCGCGGAGGTCATTGAAAATACAATAAAAATCAAGTCCGGAAATTATCTTGTATTTTTTCCGGGATATGATTTTTTACAAAATGTGAATCTTTTTCTCGGAAAGGTAAAATCAGAAAAAATAATTCAAAAACCGGGATTAAATGATGTGGGGCGTGATGAAATCCTCCGGTCTCTGAGTGACAATTCCAATCCCCGCCTTTTGCTGGGTGTTATGGGCGGTGTTTTTTCGGAAGGTGTCGATTATCGTGGCGATATGGCCATTGGAGTCATTATAGTCAGCCCGGCGCTGCCAAAACTAAGCTATGAGAGGGAGTTGCTTAGAGAATACTATGAAGAAAAGCAAAATCAGGGCATGGAATATGCCTTTATTTATCCCGGAATGAACAAGGTTATCCAGTCTGTCGGACGGTTGATCCGTTCCGCAACGGACAAAGGAATCATTGTCTTGATTGGTGAGAGATTCACGGATGATCAGTATAACTCGATATTGCCTGATTATTGGTTCGAAAGACACGGGGATATTGAAATCACTGAAAATTATGAGCAGGCAATCCGCCTTTTCTGGAAACGTTTTGAATAGGGTTTGAACCGTTTTTGTCTAATTTTCGCTGATTATCTTGCCCGCCTTTTTGTTGACTCAAAAATTTTAAGCAAAATATATTAATTCCTGAAAATAAATGCCGATAATTTTTTGAAGTATATCGAAATTTTTAATTATACTGTGGTATCCGCGTCTCCAGTCGCGTGGAATACATTCTGTATAATGTTTTTCAAGGCTTAGTTTATAAATGATTACCTATCCCGATCAGTGAGTACTGATGTTATTCGGAGATCTCAGGAATTTATGATGGATGATTTCAAGAAATCGAAAAAAGAACTGATTGCAGAACTTGTGGAATTGCGAAAACAGGTATCCGCAGAGAATACCGGTGGAGCCGGAATCAAAAAAAACGGTGATGATGAGAAATTTCATGTTCTTTTTGAAACCGCGCAGGATGCTATTTTTATAATGAAAGACGGACTGTATGTTGACTGTAATCAGAGAGCGCTTGAGATATTTAAATGTGCAAAGGAGCAGATCATTGATTCTTCTCCGGAAACATTTTCACCCGCTCTGCAGCCTGATGGAGAAAAATCACGTACACTGATAAAGCGGATCATTAAAGCTGCTGTCAACGGTATGCCGCAATTTTTTAAATGGCAGCATAAAAAATATGATCAGACCTTGTTTTCAGCGGAAGTCAGCATTAAAAAGTTCGAATTTTCAAATGAAATTTATATTCTCGCCATAGTAAGAGACATCACAGAAATCAAAAAAACTCAGGATGAGTTGGCCGAAAGCCAGCAAAGGTATGAACTGGCCACCACGGCGGCAAAAGTCGGTGTCTGGGATTTTAATCCGGAAACAAAAAATCTCTATGTTGATACTCATATGAAGCGTATGTTGGGCTATGATGATGAGGATGTATCGGAACATATGGACGGGTGGTTTAGCTTAGTGCATCCGGATGACAAAGAGATGGTTTATGATGCTGTCGGTGCTCACTTAAAAGGTGAAACCGAAGCAGTGGAAATAACCCACAGGATGATACATAAGGACGGAAGCATACGATGGTT
>JBFXGD010000119.1:6588-10733 GCA_050178385.1 Calditrichaceae bacterium | reverse complement strand
TAGAACCCGCCTCTGGCGGGCAGGATGACACGCACGATTCCTGTCAGTGAACGGTGACCGGGGCGCCCCAACTCTTAACTCATAACTCTTTTCTCTTAACGCTCTTAAATTCTTACTTCCTACTTCTCACTTTGACCACAAAAACAACCCCCTTAGTCCCCCTTTGAAAGGGGGAAACAGCCCGTTCTGACTCTTTTTTCTTTTATCTTTTATCTTTTTTCTTAAAATTCCTACTTCCTACTTCCCACTTCTTACTTTTCTTCTCTTCCCGAGTAAGCAGAAGATCCTTCTTCTTAGAACCCGCCTCTGGCGGGCAGGATGACAGGCCCGATTCGTTGCAGTGAACGGTGACCGGGGCGCCCCTACTCTTAACTCATAACTCTTTTCTCTTAACGCTCTTAAATTCTTACTTCCTACTTCTCACATTGACCACAGAAACAACCCCCTTAGTCCCCCTTTGAAAGGGGGAAACAGCCCGTACTGACTCTTTTTTCTTTTATCTTTTATCTTTTATCTTAAAATTCCTACTTCCTACTTCCCACTTCTTACTTTTCCTCTCTTCCCAAGAAAGCAGAAGATCCCACCTGGATGACAGGCCCGATTCCTGTCAGTGAACGGTGACCGGGGCGCCCCTACTCTTAACTCATAACTCTTTTCTCTTAACGTTTTTAAATTCTTACTTCCTACTTCTCACTTTGACCACAGAAACAACCCCCTTAGTCCCCCTTTGAAAGGGGGAAACAGCCCGTTCTGACTCTTTTTTCTTTTTTCTTTTATCTTTTATCTTACAATTCCCACTTCTTCTAACCCACCCCGGGCCCGATAAATCGTGCCCTTCCCCTCCCTTATGCATAAGGGAGGGGATCGAGGGGAGGGTCAGGTGCGGGCGCCCCTACTCTTAACTCATAACTCTTTTCTCTTAACGCTTTTTATTCTCACTCCCTGCTTCAGACACATGGTTTCTTCTCTTTTTTCTTTTTTCTTTTATCTTTTATCTTACAATTCCTACTTCCTACTTTTTCTCCTCCTTGACTTCCCTTTCTAAAACGGGTAAATTTTTTCCGAAATTGCCCGGCATTCACACAACATAGATCCGGAATTATGAGCACAGACAACCTATCGTCGGATGAATATCTTGTACCGGCAAAAACGGCCGACGCTGAAATCAAGGTTAAGGGTTCACGATTTATCGCCACCGTTTTTCACGCGGAGACAAAGGAATCCGCCGAAGAACAGTATCTGTTATTGAAAAAGAAAAATTATAACGCGACCCATAACTGTTTTGCTTACAGAATTGATGACAATCTTTTCCGGTATTCTGATGACGGCGAGCCGTCAGGGACCGCCGGAAAGCCCATTTTGCAGACAATTGACGGTCAGAATATATATGAAGTTTTGTGTGTGGTGACCCGTTACTTCGGCGGTACGAAACTGGGAACAGGCGGTTTGATACGGGCATATTCGGACGCGGCGGCAGAGGCTTTAAAGCAGTTGCGGTTAAAAGTGAAAGTCCGGGCTGAGATCATCCGGCTTGGATTGCATTATGAGCAGGAGAACATCATCCGTAATCTGTTGAACGAATTTAACGGAAAAATTGTGGGCAGTGATTATACCGATCAGATTAAAATGGATGTCTCCATCCCGGAAAGCCTGCGGCGAAATTTTGAGGAACGACTCACCGAAATCACACATTCAACCGTCACTGTGACATCCCTTTAAAAAAATAAGAGAGATCCATGGAAGAACGGATTTTAGAAGTCAGCAACGTTAGGAAGTCTTTTTCCGATAACCTGGTCATCGACAACTTGTCTTTTAAAGTCAAAGGTGGAGAAACATTTGGGCTTCTTGGGCCTAACGGCGCAGGGAAAACCACCATGATGCGCATGATCATGAACATGATCATACCGGATGAAGGCGAAATCCTTTATAACGGAAAGCCCCGGCGCAAACATAAATCGCTTCACTTTGGCTATCTACCGGAGGAGCGCGGCCTGTATCCACGCGCCACCGTGCTCGAAATGCTGGTGTATTTCGGAACGCTCAGCAATCTCACTATCCGAAAGGCGGAAGTAGAGGCGATCCGTTATCTTGACCGGCTCGGTATTGTTGAATTTACCGACACACGTGTCAATCAGCTATCGAAGGGCATGCAGCAGAAAATCCAGTTTATAGCCGCATTTTTGCATAACCCGGATGTTCTCATACTCGATGAACCATTCGCCGGACTCGACCCGATCAATCAAATTGTTCTCAGAGACATATTGAATGAATACAAAAATGAAAACAAGATTCTGATTTTATCCACACACCAGATGGATCATGTGGAAAAACTATGCGATCATATTTGCCTGATGAATCAGGGCCAGGTTATTCTTGACGGCAGCATGGGTAACATAAAAAAATATTACCGTGAAAACGCCTATTCTGTTGAGGCCGATAATTCGCTGTCATTTCTGCATGAATTGGATGAAATAAGCATACTGGAAGAAAACAGCAACGCTTATAAATTTAAAATGAAACCTGCAAATGGATCTGTCAGTAATTTAATCGCAAAGATCAGCCAGAAGGCCCGAATTAAAAAATTTGAAGTGGTCGAACCTTCCCTGCACGATATTTTTCTTAAACTGATTCAGGACAAAAACAAGTAACGGCAAAAGAGGAAAGCGATGAAAAATTTATTACGGATCGCCCGTTGGGAATTTAAGAGCCGTTTTCGCTCCCGGTCTTATCTCTTCAATACATTCATCTCTCCGTTTCTTTTTGTGATTCTGCTGACGCTTCCCATATATTTTTTCCATTATCAGCCGGAGGTTTCCACCAAACTGGTCGGCGTTATTGATCTGACCGGTGAAAAAATCGCCGACGACTTGCAGCAGGAACTTAATCGCTATTACAGGCTCAAAAACCAATCACCGGAATATATGATTCTTAATGTCTCCGTCAATAACTCCAGGTCCTATATTCAGAAACAGAATGAATTCAATGAAATTCTGTCGCGACAGGATTCTTTGAACGCGCTTTACAATCAGATCAAGGATGAACGAACGGACTATTATAAAAACACAAAAACCCGCAACCGCGCGTTTATGCTGCAGTCATCCTATGAAAGGCTTCAGAAAACCCGTGAGGAAAAAGAACTTGTCGGTATAGAAGCCACGCGGTTTAAAGCCACGGTGGACTCTTTATATGAACGTGAGGCCCGGGTGATGGCCGATTCACTCCTGATATCCAATGTGCTAAACGCTTATCTTGTATTCTCCGGAAATTTCAAAAAAACCGGAAACATGGAACATCATTCGCAGAATCCCGGCGATTTTCTGGATACCGAACGCCTGGATAAGATCCTTCAGAATATTATCATAAAAAAACGCATCACCGATGATAATATTGACAATACAACCGTCGCAAAATGGCTGAAACCGGTGCACATCAGAAAGTATCAGCTCTTTGCCAAAGGACAGAAGGAGTGGAACTTTTATGTTCAGTTTTACGGACCCATCATTGGCGTATTTCTATTGTTTATCGCGATCTTCACCACCGGCGGTTATCTGTTCAGCGGGGTGTTATCTGAAAAATCGACCAAAGTGATGGAAGTGCTCCTCTCCTTTGCCAGCAGCAGACAGATAATGGCGGGCAAAATTCTCGGATTGGGATTCCTGGGACTGCTTCAGGTCTTTATCTGGTTCGGGATGACCGCGCTGACCATTTCATCCGGATTGCTTCCGGGCCAGGATATCAGTTACCTTAACATGGAACACGCGCTTTATTTTCTGCTTTATTTCAGCCTGGGATTTTTATTCTACGGATCCATTTTTATCACCGTGGGATCTTTTTTCACCAGCGAATACGATGCTCAGCAGGTTAATCAATTCCTGCGGGCAATTGCAGTGTTTCCGATTTTTTTATCATTGCTCGTTCTGGCCGAACCGAATTCGCTTCTCATCAGGGCTCTAAGCTATATTCCCATTTTCACACCATCGTTTATGATATTAAGAATACCGTTAAGCAGCACTTCCATCACTACGGATATCTATATCACAACCGTTATTATGGTTATTTCCATTTTGTTTATCCTTTTTATAGCGGGGCGGATATTCAGAATGGCCACCTTGATGCAGGGGAAAAAACCATCATGGAATGAAATT
>JBFXGD010000119.1:0-6488 GCA_050178385.1 Calditrichaceae bacterium | reverse complement strand
GTTAAAGGTGATCTTCTTGGAGAAGCGGAAGGGCTGTCAGCCGTCAGAGGCGGATCTTTGCATAGATTATATTACGGAATGACGTCACCAAACAGGATTTATTACCAAACAGTCGATTTGCCAGGAGATGATGACCGGGATGTATCCCTTACGAATACGCGTTACTGAGTTTTTATCATCCGGGATTTCCTTTAGCCATTCGATGGAAGTATTATAATTTCAACTGCATCTGAAACCGCAGATCTCTGGAAAGTGTTGATTCTGTCCTCTGCCAACCGTTTGATAAAACATCGATGTCTTCAATATATCTGTATCTCAGCTTCAGCCATAGATTCACTCTGTCAATCAGGGTTTTTCGTATCATAATGTACCATTTATGACCTTTGCCATAGAGCGGAATATTGGCAAAACTACCCGGAATATCGGATTCATATTCATATATTCTTGTATCCCATGATTCTGTCTCAAAAAAACTGATCCTGCTGCTGATTGTCGTATTTCCTGAAGTGGAAAATGATATATCCTGAAATAGATTAGCTCCCTCTTCCGAGCCCGGTTGTAGCCGTGTGAATTCCCATCTTGTCCGGAGACGCAGCTTTCGGGACGGCCGGTATTCGAACTGCATACGCAAATAGGTCTGATCGCCCGTAAACCGGTACTGCCTCCCATCATCGTCGTAGGTAAACTCTTCCGATTGCTTTTGCCGCAAACGAGCGGTGATGAGGCCTTTGTCGATCTTATAATCGGTCTGCAAAAGCCATTCATCCGATTTTACCGGCATCGGTTCAAAATATTCACGCCAGAGACTTTTTTTCAGTAATTTGTATCCATTCACTGTTAAATTATCAGCGGGATCGAACGTTAGCCCCAGATAAATCCCTTCTTCCGCGCGGGGGAAAGGATCGGAGTCGTCAAATACTCTTCCGTAGGGTGATTGAAAATTTCGTGTCAAATACCAGTATTTTACACCGATTTTTGAATTCTCATTCTCCAGATAAACGGATTGAATATACCCCGGGGATCCTTCATCCGAAAAAGAGGCTTCGCCACTCAGGCTCAGCTGCCTGAAGCCGGTTTGATAATAAATCCCCTGCTCGTTAATTCCATCGCCGGAAAAATTGTAATATTGCCTGCGCATTTCAGATTCACCCGCGGTTTCACTGTTAAAAGCAAGACCGGGATCCCAGGAAACACCGGTCCAGATCAAGCCAATATGCGTCAATGGAACCAAATCTGTCGCAATGGCAATCCCCCGCATATTTTCATCAATCAGATCTTTACCGGCTTCTTCATGTTCCGTCCGGTGGTACCCGTCATAATCAATCCCGATAATCACATCATCCTCAGTCAGCCTTGCATCCCGCTGATTTTTTCCATAGAAAATATGCAGTTTACTTTTATAAGCAAGATTTGCACTCAGGTAGAATCCCGTCTGTCCGCTGTTCTCGAGCGTACTCAGGTAATAACGACCTCCATCGTATCCAGTTCTGAACGGCATTGTGGCCATGGCACTTTTCTGCGAGCTGAACGGATTTGAAAAGAGAAGCCCTTCCCCAAACTGCAGGTAATAACTGCCCGCGATTAGACGCCAGTTCTCTTTTTTGTATTCAATGGAAAACCGCCAAAGATCCAGATAGTTGTCTTCTCCCACATCTTTGTTTGCCAGAAAGCCCGCTTTGAGTGAATTGCCATACTGATACTGCATTTTTGTATAGCTGTAATATTCATCTCCTTTATAAACATTGTTCTTAATCTCCTCAGGCTCTTCCACAGACCTGTAATTTTTTTGAGTGAAAGTTGCTTTATGCGGGGATGGCCGTGAAAGGACAACAAAATCTTTTATTTTTGAATAGAGCTTTCTTCCAACGATACCGCTTAATTCACGCTTGCTCGTAAAACGACCTTTTTTGTCTCTGACCGACAGGATTGAGTCAGCCATTTCCGGTGTGATAAAAGGAATAGACAACCATTCATCTTTGTCCGCGTCATTAATCCCGATAGGATCCGATGTAAGATTCTCCAGGATCTCGGTAATCTCTGTTCCATCTTCCGTAAATTCAGCCCACTCGATTTGCAGGCTGTCCGTTTGGGCATATAAAAAAACCGGAGAAATAAGGATGAGAAAAGCAATAAAATATATTCTCATGGAAGTTCATCCTGTTAATGAAACATCCTGTTTTCTTCTCATGATTCAAGATATTTTTACGAAATCAGATGACTGCTGAAAAAAGATTTTACTTCAGGTATATCGCTTTTAAGAGCATCTTCAAGTTTGCCAAGAAATAATACACGGCCTTCATGCAGATATAGGATCCGGTCTGCAATCCGGCGGATACTGGCGATTTCATGTGTGACGATCACCAGGGTCATCCCAAGTTGTTCTTTTAATGACAGAAGTAACCGGTCTAACGATTCCGCCGTCACCGGATCCAGCCCGGCTCCCGGTTCGTCCGCGAACAGCAGTTTGGGATCAAGAACAATCGCCCGCGCCAGGGCGGCGCGTTTTCTCATTCCCCCTGAAAGCTCCGACGGCAAATAGTGAAACACATGACCAAGACCGACAAGCTCGAGCTTTAATCTGACAATCTGTTCGATCAGCTCAGGAGACAGATTGGTATGCTGCTCCAGCGGAATTGAAATATTTTCCGCGACCGAAATTGAATTTAGCAGCGCGCCGTTCTGAAACAGGACACCAACCTTCTTCAGGAGTTGGTTAAATTCTTCATCATCCATATTTACTATATTTTTACCCAACACTTCAATACTGCCTTCGCGCGGCTGCAATAAACCGATCAAATGTTTCAGGAGCGTGGTCTTTCCGCAACCGCTGGTACCTAAGATCACCAGAATTTCACCCTGAAACGCCTCCAGGGAAATATCGTTTAAAATGAGCCGGTCATTATAACCGCTGCTTAAATTCTCTATTTTTATTATAGGTTCCATTTAATCATTCGAAATAAAATAATAATCCAAGAATGCTGTCCGCGACAATTACCAAAAAAATAGACATCACCACAGAGGCGGTTGTTGACCGTCCGACGCCTTCGGACCCGCCCTTCACTTCCAGCCCGAAATGTGTGCCGGTGATTACAATAATCAAAGCAAATATGATACTTTTAACCAGAGATGTTACAATCTCCTTGTATCTTAATACGGTCAAAACCTCGTTATAGAATGGGATCAAATCAATATCGAGATAGGTCATGCCGATAACGGCGCCCCCGAAAATACCGATAAAATTGGCAAACATGGTCAACATCGGGAGCGTGATCGTGATCGCTATTACTTTTGGTACAATCAGATACGGAATCGGGTCAATACCCATAGCCCTTAGAGCATCGATTTCTTCCGTGACCTGCATGGTCGCTATTTCGGCGGCGATGGCTGACCCCGAACGTCCCGCCACCATAATTGCGGTAATCAATGGCCCCATTTCGCTGACCATGGCAATCGCCACAAGATCAGCCACAAAGATATTGGCGCCGAATTGCCTCAACTGCGCCGCGGACTGCAGCGCCGTAATAAATCCGATCAAAAACGCGATTAACGCGATGATCGGAAGAGCATTTACCCCGATTGAAATACTCTGATGTATCACTTCACCTTTGCGCCGTAATTTTGTTCTGAAAAGACTGACCAACCCCCAATATGTGATATTTGCCAGCAGCAGGATAAAATCTTTTGATGTTTTCAAGAGATCATAAACAAATCCGCCCGTTGATTCAAACATGCCTTTTCGCGGTGGATCGGGAGGGTCTTCAGTATGTTTTCTGCTGAAGAGAATGAGAGATTGATTTATTTCATCCGGGATATTTAACAGTTCTACTTGCTTGTTATCTTTTTCCGCAAGCGTTTTAATGCGGTCAATGGCAATTCCGCCGGCGCTGTCCAGCCGCGTAACCGATGAGAAATCGATTGCCAGCGAATCCGCTGCCTTTTTACCGGTAAGCATTCCCCTTGCCTTCCGGTATATTTGCTCGGCATTATCAAAGGTTAAATTTTCCGGAAGAATTAGACTCTCTTGATTCATCCTAAAAATATTATCCAGTTTAGTTTTTGAGTGTGGTATATATTCGGCTGATAAAAGAATTTATTTCAGTGGTCAAAATCTGACTTATGTTTCGGGCAAAAACATTCATTCCCGCTGAACCTTTCATCGGAATAAAAGTGTCAAATGAATGCCGGAGAATCAGTTCCCCGGTTTTGGCATCGGTCACATCCAAAGTCATTTTTAAATGCGCGGAAGAGTTCCCCTTCATATCAATGCGCTCGATTTGTTCTACCAGGCCATTTATCTGATATTGCGGTTGATGATCAAACAATCGAATTTCGCAGATCTTAAAAAGACCCGAATCATGAATCCGCTTCCAGGTAAAAAATGTGACTGCTGATCCCGGCAGATCTGCCCAATGGTGAAAATAATAGTAGTTTAGTTCATTGCTGTTTGTTCTCAGCGCGATCCTGCTCTGGTTATAGGCTTTTGCAACCATGAAAGGCCGAATTTCAACGATAAAGGGCAGTGTTGATATTTCAAGGCTGTCCGCCGGAATATCATTATCCGATATGCTATAATTTTCAAGTATATAATATTTGGGCACTACCTGTTTGGAAGAACAGGATAATAAAATGAATATTGAAAATAGAATAATTAGATATTTCATTTAGTCATCCAATTTATCATCAGGCGGGTTATCGGGTTTTGTGCCGCCGATCAGAATCGACGGATTTTCATCGATCATTCTCGCGGCATGATTTAGATAGGCGACCGTTTCACTTAAATCATTGATGGTCTGAACCAGCTTGCCCCGGTTCTGCGTGTATAATACCTGTGTTTGACCCAACATTTTATTCAGTGTAGTCACGGTCGTATTCAGCTCTTTTATCAGATTGTAAATATCAGCTTCGCGTAATTTTCGTGAAATACCGGATATATTCTCTATTGTTGCTTTGAATGTATCCGATTCAACGATTGACGCGATCATTTCCGTTGTTCTTCGTGTCGATCTGCCCGCGTAAACAAGGTCCTGCATCATGGTATCAAGATTGGTCATCGTACGGACCATACTTTCCTTGTTTTGTTTCAGCATTTTGTTGATTTGTTCAACTGTTATGGTTGTGTTATCAACAAGATTATATATTTTTTTTTGGTTCTCTCCTGATGTAAGTTCAATCAGATTATTTAAAGTCAGTTCAATTTTCTCGGCAATGATTTCCGCTTTTCCGGTAATGTCTTCTGTCACGGATTTACCCGCCTGGATGTATTTTCCCGGTTTCAGCAGCTTTGCTTCATTGCTGCCGCCTCTTAATTCTATCAATTTCAGGCCTGTGATGCCAACGGTGGATATCTCCGCTTTCACATCATCTTTTATGGGAGTCCCCGCGTCGAGCGCGACCGTCACAATAACCCGGTTAACATCGTTTGGATCGATTTTGATGTCTCTGATTGTACCAACCCTGATTCCCAGATATTTTACTGAGCTGCCCGGCTCCAGACCGCTCACGGATACATCCTGGTAGGCGATATGATAGACATCTTTTTCTTCAAAAAAACGATTGACGGATAGTGCCAGTACAGTCAGCACCAGAATTGCGAAGGCGAAGACGATAAAAATTCCGAGACGGATCTTTTGCGATTTTGTAATCATATAATTTCAGAAGTATAGAGAGATATGAGTTGATATTTGTTTTTCATAGATTAAGATAAATGTTGGATTTCAAAATAGCAATCAGATTTATAAATATCAGCCCGGATTTGGATATCTTCATTTTGTTTTCAATGCAAATTATTTGTTTTTTTAATTTTATTCTTTTATATTAGCGCTCTGTTTTCGAACGGCATATGGTAGCAGGAATTCAGAGTTGTGTTGGTTTCACAAAGTCGGTATTATGATTGAGTCGTTTCTTAAAAGTTAAATTAAAAATTAAAATTAAGATCAAGCCCTTTAGGAGAGAGATCTCATGGCAAAAGCAACCAGAGAGTCAGCTAAATTCCAGGGAATTTCTTTCGGAAAAAGAAATTTATATTTACTCTCAATCGGCTTGATTACAATTGTAATCGGTTATATATTGATGGTTCAGCCGCCGGTTGACGGGTTTTTATCCCGCACCCTGGCGCCTGTTGTTCTGGTAATCGCATATCTGGTAATCATCCCGATCGCGATTTTTATCAGGGACAAGAAAAAGAAATAAACAGCCGTTATATTTTGGGCGGTTAGCTCAGCTGGTTTAGAGCATCCCGATTTACATCGGGAGGGTCATAGGTCTTTATCATTAATTTTTGTCAATTATTTGGGCGGTTAGCTCAGCTGGTTTAGAGCATCCCGATTTGCATCGGGAGGGTCATAGGTCTTTATCATTAATTTTTGTCAATTATTTGGGCGGTTAGCTCAGCTGGTTTAGAGCATCCCGATTTACATCGGGAGGGTCATAGGTCTTTATCATTAATTTTTGTCAATTATTTGGGCGGTTAGCTCAGCTGGTTTAGAGCA
>JBFXGD010000118.1:0-10835 GCA_050178385.1 Calditrichaceae bacterium | reverse complement strand
CATTGATCCAGCCGCCGTATCCATCTTCCGCGATAACCCGTATAAAATGGTTTTCACGCTCCAAACAGCGGAGTTGTTCCCATAGCACGGCCTGAGAAACCACTTCACTGCGGAATGCGGGGTTTTTATAAATATTGGCGACTCCTGTATTTACATATGAAAACATCCGTTTTCTCCATCAGGCTTAGTATGGATTTAATTTAAAAAGAACCGTCCGCAATACAAATATTTATCCGATAAACCTGTATCGCAATTACATTTATTCTAAATCAAATCACCAAACGTATGTTTTTAATAAAAGTAAAAGTCCGGCTTTTTAAAAAATACTTTAACATTCATCTTATTTTAAATATATTATTCAGGTATTTCCATGTCGATTTTTAATTACATCTAAACCGTCTCGATGGACCGGTTATGAATATTCAATATAATCAATTAATCACTTTGTGTTTTCTGCTGCTCATTATTTTTTCTCACCATAAAAGGAGAAAGCAGGGTATTTCATTTCTTCCCCCGCAATTTAGATCCAGGTATTTCTTGATCCGGAAAATTTACTATTATGGTCTGCCTGTGGTTTTAATGATAATGGTGATGCTGCGGATAAAATTTACTGATCAGTTCATGCTTGTCTACGGAGTCATCGAATTTTTTTATAATTATTACGGTTTCAGTCATGTTATCCGTATTCCAAATTTTCCGCAAATATTACTGCTTTTAATTTTTATGGCCTGGATAAGCGCCACGGGACTTATAATTCTTTCTTTTATGAAACTCATGTTTTAAATCGAATCATTAATTGAAAAACCAAAAAGCCACAGGCAAATTGATTTTTAACCCAAACTCTGATAAATTTCCGGCCAACCTGTATTTTAAATTGAGGATGCTTTTGTGATAAATTTTTCAGTGCCGGAAGCGATTATACTGGATATGGACGGTGTTCTGGTAAACACAGAGCCTGTTCACATGGAATCCTTTAGACTGTTTCTTAATGAACTCGATGTTGATTATACGGAAGAATTTCTTCGGTCACTGATCGGTTATTCGGTTGACGAAAATATTAAGGTAATTAATCATGACTATCTCCAGGGAAGGGAAATACCGATCATACAGGGCACAAACCGGCGCGATGAGATCTATCTGCAGCTTATTAATAAAATGCAGCTGACTCCCATCCCCGGCATTCCGGAGCTGACCGACTATTGTTATAATTACGGAATCAAGATGGCGTTGGCATCATCCTCCGTCCGGTCACAAATCGATGCGGTGCTGAAAAATCTTTCAAATCATCCTGATCACGCATTCAGATCAAACGAATTTCTTACCACCATTGTCGCCGGTGACGATGTGCAAAATAAAAAACCCGCCCCGGATATTTATCTTCAAGCCTTAAAAACGATGAATATGCAGCCTGAAAATTGTATGGCGATTGAAGACTCAATTGCGGGTGTCCGAAGCGCCAGATCAGCGGGGATAAAATGTCTGGCGTTGAAAAACATTTTCCACCATTCAGATGACCTGATGGTATATGCCGACGGCTTAATTGATTCGGTCATGGATGTAGTTGCCTGGCTTGTGCAGACGGATTGAATTTGAAAGCCTGAAATTTACAATCGGTATGATTGTAGTTTTTAGCCATCCACGATTTCTTCCAATTTTCCGTTCACATCCAGTCCGGCCGGATTGCCGGTACCTCCAAAGATAATCCGGCCTCCGTCATTTCCAAATTTCTCTAACCTCACATGGACTTGGGATCTGAGAGTCTCGGCGACTCTCCTGATCATCGACATTTCGTAGGGAGCATGAAGCAACCCACCTTCGCTGAGCACAGCTTCAACCTGTAGTCTAAATTTACGGTTAGTTACTTCAAGACTTACGTGTGTGTCCGTGAGCCTTAAGTATCTTAGCCGGGCTCCTGTGTATGTTGTAAAGCGATATAAAATACCGTCCAGCGTAAATCCGATGATAAATCCACGAAAATCACCGGTGAGCCACGGTATTCTTGCTACCGAAACCATGAGGCTTGTACCCGGAAGGTGAAAATGGTTTGATTGAATCCAGACATAAGCAGAAGGAAATGACTTGCCCCAGTCCTTCTCGATATACCCCCTGCCTTCATCAAATGAAATTTGATCACCCTTCACAAGGATATTTCCGTTTATTTGATGATCCAGGCTCACAACCCCGTGATAACATTCCATTAATGGTGTAAACGCGTACCAGCCCATGGCTCCGGGAGAAAAAAAACTGACCGGCCAGGGATTAAGTTTATCCATTTTTATTGAGCCCGTTATCGAACGTATATCATCCGTGATATCCAATTCTACGTTTGTATCAGAAAAGTGGTTTTTTTCAATATTAATAACCAGCTTATCACCGGACGCTTTAAAAGACTCAACCGGAAATCGGTGATAGCTGGCCTGATGAGATTGTCCGTCGAGTACCTGGATAAAAGAATGTGAATCTTCCGGATCTTCAGCAATAAAAATTCCCGGAATTACAGCATAGACATTTTCCGCTGTTTTATCGACAAATTTATAAAACCAGCCTTCAAAAAATTTGCCCTTCTTCCTGGCTCCATGATACACTTCAGGTTTCCAGATATTCAATTTTAGCGCCTTTTAAAATTGATAAAATAATTATTGTAAAAATTAAGTTATAGGCGATCAGAATGGAAATAGTTTATATTTTATTCCTCAAACCCAATAATATTATTTACCTGGCGGTAATTATTATTTCTATTATAATGACTAATCAAGAGTTCAGAAGTGAAATTTTGACAACAATTTGAAACTGACAGAAAGGCAGGACTTAATGATAAAAGAAAAACCTGGTATATTACAGATGATCCGCGCCCCGTTTTTTTCTTCCATATTGTCACCCCTTATCGCAGGCACGATGTTAAGCGTATTAATAAGCAATACATTTAGTCCGGCAGGATTTTTTCTTGTTCTGCTCATGGGGCTGGGGCTTCATTCTGCCACCAACGTCTATAACGATATCTATGATACACTTCAGGGAACCGACAAAGTAAATGTGCACCGAAATGAGTTCAGCGGAGGCTCCGGTGTCCTTCTTGATCATCCGGAATTGCAGGGAAAAATGTTCCTGATCGCTAGAACCAGTTTAATCATCGCGTTTTTTGCCGCGGTCGGGCTTACATTTGTGATAGACAGAACCCTCTGGCCGCATTTATGGGGACTCTACTTTCTTTCCGCATGGTTCAGTAAATATTACAGCGCCGCTCCCATAAAACTGGCGAGCCGCGGTCTGGGCGAAATTTCGGTTTGGATCGCGTTCGGACCAATGGCAATCCTCGTTGCCGCCGTCAGCCAAAACATCGGATTTCATCCTGTCATTCTCGCGGCAATGCCGTTGACCGGTATCAGTACCCTGTCGATTTTGCTGCTGGGTCAGATGATTGACCTGCCCGCCGATCAGGCAACGGGAAAATGGGGAGTCGCCGCGAGAATGGGCACCGGATTTGCGGCAAAATTGTACTTACTGATACAAACGGCGCTTATTATGGATATTGTTGTTTTAACCATCTTTTTCACATCCGGGAGCTGGTTTATTCTTTTGGCCCTGATACCATATATTGTGATCTTTCCAAAGACCTGGCTTATTGTTCAGGAAAATCATTCAAATCCGGACATTCTTAAAGTTGCTGCTAAAATGAACGTGCAAATTCATCTGCTCTTTTTTATTCTGTTTTGCATCGGGATTGGAATTTCAATAATACTTTAGCAATAGTAATAATAAAAAAACCCGCGCCGGGCGGGTTTTTTATATCGATTTTAATATCAGCGTGATAAAATCATTTTTCGTGTCGAAACATAAGTATCTGATTTTAGGGTCAGAAAATACATTCCGGAGGACATGGGAATCGCCTGTTCATTTTTCCCATCCCATTCAATCTCATACGTTCCCGGCGCGAAGGAATCTGAGATTATTGTTTTTATCTTTCGGCCCAGCACATCAAAAACCGCAATTTCCGCATTGACAGACCCTCCTTTGTCTGAAGGGATATCAAAACTTATCCGGGTTGATGGATTGAAGGGGTTCGGATAGTTCCGGTGTAGCGCAAAACTCTGCGGTACGTTGCCTGTTCCGGACATAAGAACTGACTGATGAGGGGTCGCCGAAATCGGGCCGTGATCAGTACGAATGCCATTTATGTCAACATCAACCAATTTGTACCAATAAGTATTATCATTTAGTAGAAATCTATCGATATATACATATTTTGTGCTCTCAGACGTATTGCCTGCCCCATTCAAGGTTTCATTATATACATATGAATCCACCTCGAGATAATCATCGTCTTTGTTCTCAGAACGGAGAATAATATATCCCTGATTATCTACTTCAGATTGTGTAGTCCAGCGAAGAGTAATATTGCCGTCTCCGGAATATGCTGTAAAAGACGATAATTCAACCGGGAGAGACAAATCTCCCATAATATTTCCGGGAGACCCTGTTTCAATCTGATTCCAGACTCCAAAAATTTGAGAATTATATGCCCCATCAACTCCGCCACTTGAATTGGCCCAGTTAGATCCATCGTTATTCGAAGCTGCATTCATATTTTCATTAGGTAGATTAAGATAAATTGCAACTTGACTCGCGTCTGATGGCCAGGCTCCAGAATCATCATAATTAACTTCATCAACCAAATTCCCCAGATCATCCCTTAGTTGGATTATTTCATCTGTGGATGATGGGCTATTACCTAAGTTGAACATTGACTGCCCGATATCTGTTAAAGAAATCACTGTAATGCCGGTTCCCCATGCGCCTGTAAAATCGGATTCCGTACATTCACATATAACCAAAATCCCGTATGGGGGGAGCGTGATATCCGGCAATATATTTGGTCCGTCCGTATCTTCATCGTCGATAGTCCAGTTAATCAAAGATATAGGATCAGGGGTCGTATTACCTATTTCAATGTACTGAGTCATTTCAGTCGTTTCGGTGGATTTCGGATTATACATAATTTCAGTGATAATAACTTTACCCGATTCCTGACCAATCCCAATTGATACAATCGCGAATATACATACTATTATAGCGATTATTCTCATAAGTCCTCCATCTAAAATAGACAACCTTTCTAAATTTTTGAAAAATATTGAATTATGATTGATATATCAATAAAACAAACAAGAAATTAATATCTAATAGATATCTCAAATCTTGAATAAGATAAGCCTATAAAAATGCTGGCGCAACAGAATAGCGATTTTCTTTTTTTAATTTGATTTTTATGTTATCCCATATCTAATTTAAATCTCAAGTACCAGGGTTTGACAGGCTAACATCCATATTTTCATATTTAGGATGCTATGAAAAGAATAATTTTTATTCTTCTCCATTTTGTAATTGTATTCTGTTCTCAAGCCGCAGAAGGACGTCCAAAAATCGGACTCGTTCTTGCCGGCGGCGGCGCGAGAGGCTTCGCCCATATTGGAACCCTGAAAATGATCGACTCTTTAGAGATCCCTATCGATTATATTGCCGGGACGAGTATGGGCGGGATTATGGGAGCGTTAAATTCCATCGGTTATTCAGGCAAAGAAATTGAAAAAATCGCCATCGAATCCGACTGGATGGAATATCTGAGTGATAAACCATCAAGAAAGAACCTTCCGTATCTGCAAAAAAAAGACGATGGCATTTATCAGATCGAATTCGGATTAAAAGGATTTACGCCTGTTGTCCCCAGCGGTGTGATCAACGGACAGAAGATCTCCCTGTTTTTTTCAAGTTTGACGGTGCCTGTGGAGTCTATCAATGATTTTAATGAGCTGCCCATTCCATTTCGATGCATAGCTGTTGACCTGCTTACCGGTAACGAAGTCATTTTAAACAGAGGGTCACTCTCAAGGGCTATGAGAGCGACCATGTCTATCCCCAGTGTATTTAGTCCTGTCCCTTGGGGAGACTCGTTGCTGATTGATGGGGGCCTGCTCAATAACCTTCCGGTTGATGTGGTCAGGGACATGGGTGCGGAAATAGTTATCGCTGTTAACGTCGGCACCCCCTTAAGAAAAAGAGGTGACCTGAACTCGCTCTTACAGATATTGGATCAGTCGATTAATATCCCCGGATTTCAAAAAGAGAAGGAAAATATTTCAAAAACCGATATTCTGATTACACCCGGGCTAGACGGCTTTACTTCAGCTGATTTTGAAACCGAAAGAGTTAAAGAAATTATAAAAATCGGAGATGAAGCGGCAAGTGATCTAAAAATACTGTTAATTGAACTAAAGAAAAAACATTTCGCTCAGCAGGACATGAGTATTGATCCGCTTATCCACTCCGAAGAAGAATTGTATATTCAAAGTATTAGTTTTGTGGGTCAATCATCATTGCCCTTCAAATATATTTCTGAATTACTCAATTTACACCCACAGGAAACATTTAATCCTGTGCAGCTCAGAAGGAATATACAACAGTTAAAATCCTCTGGCCGTTATGAATATATTGACTGTGATGCGGAAAAAGTTACCGATAAGAGTGTGAAAATCACGGTCAACATCAAAGAATACGAAAAACCGGTCATACATGGTATCTCGATTGATGGTAACGAATCGCTTCCATTTTCTTTTATCTATAGGGTAATAGGCATTCTGCCGGGTGAGCCGTTCGACCAGGCAAAACTGAAGGAACGGATTACTCAGCTATACAGTCTGGGTTATTTTGAAACAATCACATACGAAGTTGAGCCGTATTCAGAAAAAAGGATCCGGCTGATAATCCGGGTCAAAGAAAAGCCCCTGCGCAAGATTAGAATCGGTTTCCGTTATGATAATTTTTACAATGCCGTCGGGATCGTCGGATTACAGGCAACCAATGTTTTTATCCCCGGCTTGAGAAATGAACTGACATTACAATTCGCCGGCTTGACCAGAATTCAATCAAAAACATTATACCCGTCACGAACACTTGACTTTCCGGTTTACCCATATATTCATTACGATTTTAAAGATATTCCTATCGATCTATATGAACAACACGGTAAAAAAATAGCTACATATAACGACCGATCACATACTTTTGGGATCGGTATAGGAATATTGTTGAGCAATATTCTCGTGGCTGAAGCGGAATATAGTCATGAGTATATGGATATAAATCCCCTTATATCTTTCCCTGATCCAGAGCTTTTCCCCACCTGGAATGATAAATTACGGAGGATACAGACATCTTTAACAATGGATTTGCTTGATGATGTATTGATACCCAGAAACGGGTTTTCCTTAAAAGCAAATTATGAACTTAGCATGACAGATCTATATTCCGATCTCAACTATAACCGGGTCGATGTATCCGTAGATATTTATCATACAATCTTTAACAGACATACACTACGCATAAAAGGATTCCAATGCTGGGGTATTGATGATATACCGGTTTATAAATACAGTTATCAGGGCGGTCCCGATTCGTTTGTCGGTGTGGATTACAATCAGCTTATCGGCACTAAGTACGGTTTTCTGCGGTTTGACTACCGCTATCAATACAAAAAAGATATCTTCTTTAAGTTAATTACAAATGCCGCCATGTTCAGGGAAGATGAAAACATTGGATTACCTGCGACAGAATTTCTTTGGGGGTATGGTATCGGAGTAAAGTTTTTATCACTTATAGGTCCACTGGAATTCATCATCAGCCGTGGATCAAAAAGCGTTTACTATCCTGATCAGTTTCGAACAAACGCTTACTTTACAGCCGGTTATAAATTTTAGTAAAATGTCACACGATGTCCGGTCAGTTGATCATCGCGATACACAAATTTCGCGGAAAAGAAGCGGTCCTGCTCAAGCCAATCCAGGAACAGATGATCCCCTTCCCACAATGGCAAGTCCTTTATCATTTTGTTGTCAATCCACTCCAGATGCCCTTCATTGGATTCAATCAACTCACCGGTAAATTTGTCCGCCACAAATAGAAAAACGTACCAGTCTTCCCCTTTGCTGAACTCCGGAAAGGTTAATACGCCTTTTAAAATCGGGCTGATGATGTTTAATCCCGATTCTTCCTTCACTTCCCGAATCACGCATTCTTCCGGGGTCTCTCCGGGTTCAAATTTCCCGCCAAGGCCATTCCATTTACCTTCGTGAATATCGTTTTCTTTTTTTATTCGATGAAGCATAAGAGTCTTGTCTTTATTGCGGATATAGCATAATGTCGCGAGTTTCATTCAGTCTTTCCGTATTTTTTGTAATCTGGTAAATGAATTATTCTATAACACACTTAGAATCCAAAGCGTAAGCCCTGTTAACAGAGGGACTGTAAGATTGTCGGTTCCACCTGACGACAACATTTCGGCGGTAAGCGCGACGGTCGCGGCGATGAACGCATGAACTGCCGCCTGAGTCAGATTCATCGGAGGGCTGAGTGAACTTAAAGTCGAATTTGACAGAAACGCAAGGGTTAGAGTCATGCTGATAAAGCTGAATACGAACATCGCCATTGAACCTTCGAAGGTAAATCCATTCCCGAAAACCTTTAATCTGCGGGTTCCCCATCTTTCACCAATCAGACAGGCAAGCGCATCCCCCCAGGTCATGGCCATGATCGCGGCTACCGCAATCGGAGCCCTGTCAGGGCTTCCGTCCGTTCTCCAAAACAAAAGAAGCAGAAGCGTAATTGAGAACGAAAAATATATTGTTCCCGGTGTGGATCCTTTGTCATCAATAGACTTGAATGTGTGTTTTTTGTGAAAGATATAATTTAAAACAATAAATGATCCGAAAGGAATAAGTCCCATATACCAGTGATCAAAAAAATACAAAATGACCCAAATCCACATGCCACCGGCAATATGAACAATTTTTCTTGTCAGGTATTGCGGCCAGTTGAATTTTTTTCTGAATTTTTCCACAGAGATCAGAACTAAAAATACACTCGCGTATGTCAAAACCAATCCCAGGATATCGCCGCTGCTCATTTCAATTTCCTTAAAAATTCAAATAGATTTCATAAAATAAATGATGAATATATATTCCCGTCAGCTTTAAAGCAAAAAATCAAAGAATAAATAAAATTGGTACACACATATAAATTTGAAACTGATCGTGTTTACCAGGAAATTTAAAAACGACACTATCGGCGCGGGCTGACTTTGCCTGTGTTAAAACAGTGACTATTCGGATTGTAATAGTTTGTTGAAACCATAAATTTCTCACCCGGAAAATCGTCCGGAATTTTCATGGCAAACTAAGGGTATATTTCATCTGTTAATGAAGTCATCATATGTTTTTTTTGAACAATCCGGATTACTCCTTCTTGCCTGATCCGTTTTCAATAAGTCTTTTGAGAAACAGATTGTTTAAAGTAAGTGCGATATGTCTGGCCAAAGCGGTCGCAAACCGAAGATCTGATCCTTTCATCAGATTATTTGACTCTTCAATGTGACCATTTTTCGGGATGGTTTTTCTGAGATGAAAAAGTCCCATCAGTTCTCCCTGCGCGATCATAGGAATGCAAAAATACCCGTAACTATTGTTTTCCGAGAGGTGCTTACATGCCAGGTCTGATTGATGATTGCTGAAATTATGAGGTTGTAAGCGTTTAAGCGCCCAGCAATCCTTTTTCGTTACAATATTCTCATCTTTAACGAAATCACCCCATTCAACAACCATGTCAAATACCATTTCAGAATCCCGATGCAGATATATGGCGCCGGATGTTTTTGGGAAAATTTTATGTAGAAAATTCCGAAGTAATAAAAAAACATCTTCAGTCTCGGTACACGCCTCCAGCAAGCCGGAAAGATCGTTTAACAGATTAATCTCCGAATTATGCTGATGTATTTCCCGTTCTAACATTTTATTTTTATCAGTCAGTTGTGATAGAGACAGAGTCATTTTTTTTCTCTCTATCACATTTACAATAAACACTCCCATAACTTTTAACAGGGCTATGCTTTCATCGGACCAGGAGATTCCGGATTTTGCGTGATCAAATCCCAAAAATCCGACGAGACGATTATCTGCCCCGGCAGGGCCGGAACGCATTGGGAGAACAATGAGTGATTGAATATTCTGCGCCTGTAAAATCTTTTTTTCTTCATCAGCATCCGGCGGGAGCTTAGCGACATCCGGGATATGTATGTGCTGGAATTTTTTTAACCTTCGAATCCACCATTTATAATTTTCAACCGGGAGTTTTTTAAGGTTGCCAATTTCCGGTTTTATTCCTTCAGCACACCACTCGTGCGTATTGTCCATATATTGACCGTCATCAGAAAAAAGGAACACATAACTGCGGTCAATTCGCGCATATTCTCCAATTTCTTTTAAGGAATCCTCTATGGCAGCGTCGATTTTTTCCGGGGGTAGGTTGATGAATCGGGTTGCTATTGATGTGATAAGTTTTTCAAACCTGATCTTATAATCAAGATCTTTTTGAGTGGTTCGAATTTCCGTAATATCAATGCCTACGAAAACAGCTTCATTCCCATTATTATATTTCTGGGCCTCTATAAAATGAGTGTATTTCCGGTCATTAAAAATGGAAACAGCTTCTCTTGCCTCTGTTTTTTCGGTACTTTTAAAAAAATCTTTGACAAACGTAATATACTCTGAATTTGAATTGGAAAATCCGACATTTTTTCCAACAATCTCTTCCGGCTTTTTGTTAAAAATATTGGCGAAAAATTGATTTGCTCCAACATACTTTAGCTCTTTATCAACCCAGGATATCAGTCCGGGAACAGCGTCTATAACCGCTCTCAACTGATCTCTGGCAAATTGTAATTCTTCCTCTGTTTTCTTCAGAGTTGTTATATCCAGACCAACCGCCTGGTATTCTTTCACCTGTCTGTT
>JBFXGD010000117.1:9536-10871 GCA_050178385.1 Calditrichaceae bacterium | reverse complement strand
AAGTTTTACTTGTAATAATTATCGCTTTGAGCCACTAACAAAGAAAACGATAACCATTAATACACTACAAGGAGACTACAAGATGACACTTCAGGAAGCTTATAACTTTTTCGAAAATTTAAAAATCGAAACAACTAATAAATCTGAAATAAAAGTTTATGAAAAATTTAGTCATGTGCTAAGCGAATTGAAAAGCAGAGAATTCTCAAAAGATGAAATCCAATCCATTGAGGCCAAACTTGATAGTTTAAATTTAGAATCAAATCCTGAAAAAGGAAAAAAATTCTTCAAAAAAGTACTAATTGATTTTGAAAAATATTTGAAAGATACATTTTCCTTGACTTCCAAAGGGTATTACACCAGTATAGGGATAGGTTTAGGATCTTCTTTTGGTATTCTTTTGGGAATTGTATTTTTATCGAGTCTTGAGCGGTCATTGGGCATATCTTTAGGTATAATTATCGGAATGATAACCGGCTTAATTATCGGTCAATCTATGGATGCCAAAGCCAAGGGTGAAAGCAGAGTGTTCTAATTATAAACACGAATACAAATATTAAAAATCTGGTAACTAAATTATGAAAAATTTAACTGTTATCGAATTTATAACACTAGACGGTGTCATGCAGGCGCCCGGAGGACCGGAGGAAGATTCTTCGGGTGGTTTCAAGTATGGCGGCTGGATTGTTCCTTACTTTGATGAATTTTCAGGCAAGGTAATGGGAGAACAGATGAAGGAACCATTTAATCTGTTGCTTGGCAGAAAAACATATGAAATCTTTGCTTCATACTGGCCACAGCACGAAGATAGCTGGCCTGGAATCAATACGGCGACTAAATATGTCGCCTCGCACACTCCGTCGCTTAAACTCAATTGGAAGAATTCAGTCCTTCTTGCCGGCGACATTGCCAGCGAGATTATAAAGTTGAAAAAGCAAGATGGCCCGGATTTACAAGTGTGGGGTAGCGGTAATCTTATCCAAACGCTCTTGAAACACGACCTGGTTGATAATTTGTGGCTCAAAATATTTCCAGTCACGCTCGGCTCAGGCAAACGCCTTTTTGCCGAAGGGACTGTTCCAACGGCATTCAAACTAACGGATAGTAAAGTTTCGCCAGGCGGAATTATCATTGCCAATTACGAGCGCGCTGGAGAAGTTAAGACGGGGTCGTTTTAAGGCATAAAAGATTTACCGCCAAAAAATTTGAAAAATGAAATTCAGCCCTTATCTCTCTTTAATTTTTCAAAATGAGAAATAATCAAATTTATATGAATTGATGAAGCCCATCATGTTGAGCAAGTAAGACCAGAAAATATTTTTTGACCCCACTCCG
>JBFXGD010000117.1:0-9436 GCA_050178385.1 Calditrichaceae bacterium | reverse complement strand
AAAAATGAAATTCAGCCCTTATCTCTCTTTAATTTTTCAAAATGAGAAATAATCAAATTTATATGAATTGATGAAGCCCATCATGTTGAGCAAGTAAGACCAGAAAATATTTTTTGACCCCACTCCGGGCCCGATAAATCGCGCCCTTCCCATCCCTTCTGCATAAGAGATGGGAGGGTCAGTGCATAGATCTACCGATTGAGACAAAGATGCCTCCATCATGACAGGCGGCGTGTTGATTGACCATACACAGAGGTCCTACTCTTACAATTCCTACTTCCTACTTCTAACTTCCTACTTTTCCTCTTCCTCCTACTCTTACTCTTTTTTCTTTTTTCTTTTATCTTTTTTCTTAAAATTCTAAACGCCGTTTGTATAAACAGAAAACTCACCGTCACTGTATTTTATGTCTGATACCTGAACACCATTTATATATTTCGGAAGAAGTTTGTTGATATTGATCGTGATTTTATCAGAGTCAATCTTGAGCCATTCCTCGGTTGGAAGCTCAATAAATTTCAATAAAATTTGGATCATCCCGTTTGTTTCAAGATTAAAATGGACTTCACCGTCATCAAAGTAGTCATAGGTTGCTGTAGCTGAAATATTTGGGAACAATGAACCCGGGTCAATGGTGACATCTACTGAATCGCCGTCTGCTTTTATATTGGAAATCTGTGCCGGTAACTTGACATTTCTTTTAGCAATTTCCACCATTTCGTCCAGTGTGAGTAAAATTTTTGCCATTGGTTATCCCTTTGTGGTTTTAGTGACAGTACAGAAGATTATAATTATTTTTATTGTTATCCGATTCACCATAATACTGCAATTACATTTCAATCTGTTTAATATTAGGCATGCGGGGATCATGTAACGGTCGGGAAGAATATATTAATACGTCAAATTCCGTTCAAGATTAATTAAAATTGACCTATTCCCCGGTATTCAGAACAATATATGAGGGCTTAACCTACTTATGCCGGCCAAACGGCGTCGGGCTTTCCGATCCAGATCCAGGCGATATAATCCACTAATTCCGGTATCACACCGATCGCCCGGAGGCGCGCGTTCACCTGACCACGGTGATGCATGGTATGCATGACAACCTGAAGCATCGTATCCTCCAGCGTTGGATCTTCGGGTATTTTTCCTAGATGCTTTTCAATATAACCGGACCAGGGCAGCAGAATAGAACGATTCATATCTGATTCTTTTATGTGCCCAAGATAGGTCATGACTTTTTCGTGATAGCCGCGTCCCCATTCTGCCAGATCCTTCATGGCGTCAAAGCCGGTTATTTCAGGAATGCCATCCAGCGGCAGATTTTGCCAAACCAGGAAAAAAGCGTGCTGTGTGGCATGATAGTGATATAGAATTTCCTTACATTTCGTGTCCTTCTCTGCCTGTGGATGATCGAGTACCGCCCGCCAGACAACAGCATCCGCCCAGGCCATGTGACGAAAAATATCAACGATCATTTTTGTGGATTGCATAATACCCCCCGACTGATAATTCTTTATGAAAATGGATTCAAAATAATAACAACTTGTGAATGAAGGATACTAAAGTCTTACAGGGGCAAATTAGATATTTTTTAAACCAGTTGTTATGTTGGTAAATTCCCCCGGTGATGCCGCAGCAGCCAGTCGTATAATTCCTGATTTTCATAAGTTTGGGTCCATGAATCATGACCAATATCAGGATAGACGGTAAACTTCACATTCCCTCCCAGAATCTTCAGTGCGTCCACCATCGCCATGGAGCGCTCAACAGGTACAATTTTATCTTTCGCGCCATGAAAAGCCCAGACGGGAAGGTGTTTTATCAGAAATGCTTTTTTGGGGTCAGCTCCTCCGCAGACCGGAGCGATAGCCGCGAACCGGTCCGGATATTTCAAAGCCAGTTCCCATGTGCCGAATCCTCCCATGCTGAGTCCCGTTACATAAAGCCGGTTTTCATCTATCTCATATCTTGAGACCGTCTCATTGAGCAGCGCGTTCAGAAATTCGATTGACCAGCGCTGATTTTCATGACACTGTGGTGATAAGACAATAAATGGAAAAGACCGGCCCTGCTCGATCAGCTTCGGCAGACCATGATTTTTTAACAGGTCAAGGTCATCACCGCGTTCTCCCGCCCCGTGCAGAAAGAGCACCATGGGCCATTTTTTATTATTCTCCGCATAATTATCAGGGAGATAAAGCAGGTAATTCCCCTTGACCGTCTTCCGGATTTCCTTTTTAAAGGTCTGCGAAAACTGCTTACCGGGGAATAAATTTTTTTTAGTAGAACCCACGAATAGAAATCCTATTTATATAGATTTGGTGTATCGATTTTTTATATTGACCATATGTTATTTTAAGCGCACTATATTCTATAACTGTCCCGAAACGCAAAAACAGGATAAAGTCAGATTTATACCGATTCCGATTTATTCCCGTAAAACTCCGGATAAAGCTCTTTGGAACAGTCGGGACATATACTATGACTGAAATCGGCTTCTGAATGCTCTTTTATATAGGATTCTATCTGTTTCCAGTATCCTTTATCATCTCTGATATTTTTACATTTAGCACAGATGGGCAGCAGACCGCTTAATTTTTTCACCTCTTTCAGAGCATTTTCCAGTCGGGTATTTAATATGGTGAGTTCCTCATTCTTGGACGCGATTTTTTGATTTTGAATTTGAAGAATCTTTTTCGCCTTCCGGTTTATCTGATATCGCGTATATGTTGAAAATAATAAAATTAAAATCAGAATTGAAATTACAATAAGATAATTTCGCACACTTTCCTGTTTAGCTATCACAAGGGTCTGAATTTCATTTTTCTGACGTAAAAGTTCATTTTCCTTTTCTTTTTGTTCCGTCTCATAGATGGAATTCATCTGGGCAATTTTTTGGCTGTTCTCTTCTGTAAAAATTGAATCTTTTGTCGCAGAGTATAATTTATAGTAGCTGAGGGATTGCTTGTAATTACCCGTAGATGCGTAAATATCAGAAAACATTTTATTATTAATCATTATCAGATCTTTAATGCCGGACTCTTTTGCTAACTCCTGACTTTCACTTAAATATTTTAGTGATTTGTTTAAAACGCCTTCTTCTCTGTATATATCCGCGATGTTGCTTTTCGCTCGGGCCGTACCTTCCTGAAATCCAATCGATTTAAACTGATCTAACGCTTTAAATGAGTATTTCAGACCCTGTTCATAATCCCTGGTACCCTTGTATGCTTCACCAACACCGAGGGAGACAACGCCAATATATTGTTTGTTCCCGGATCGTTCAGAAATTTCAAGGGATTTCAGATAGTATTCCAATGCCAGGCCATATTTTCCTTTATCCTTATAGATCTCCCCGATGTTATTTAACGGCACCGCTGTCCCCAGGGTATCCTTCTTCTGTTCATACATTTTTAAAGACTTAAAATAATATTCCAGCGCTTTTTCATAATTTCCCCAGCTATGATACGCCACGGCTATATTATTCAAAGATCGGGTCACTAAATTTTCATTACCCGTTTTTTCGAATATGCTTAATGAATTCAGAAAATATTCAATCGCCTTATCATAAATTCCCATATTTGTGTACAATCCGGCGATATTTATCTGTACAGTGGCGATCCGTTCAGCATTACCGGTGGTTTTTAAAATGTTCAATGATTCATAAAAGGTATCAAGCGCTTCATGATATTCGCCTCTATTCATGTAAATGGCGGCAATGGAGTTCAGGCTGCTTGTAATACCCTCTTTAAAATCCATTTTTTTTGATAGTTTCAGGCTTTCTTCAAGGTAATCCTTTAGGGCTGTATCAAAATCACCCGAAAACAGATAGGCATTGCCGATGTTGATCAGGGCCAGAATTTTTTGCTCTTTATTTTCATATTCTTCAGCTAATTTCAAAGCCTGTTTCCCGTACTCCATTGTTTTAGCAGTAGAAATGTATAATTGCGCTTTTGCCAGATTATTAAGTATTTCTGCCTTATTTTCATTGCCGGTAGATTCCAGAAGATTTAAAAGAGAATCACTTTGGGTTTGCGCGCAGATTGTAGTAATAAAGAGAAGAAGAAAGATAAACGTCTTTTTCATTTTAGACCCGTATTTTTATTAAAAGATTAAAATATTGAAGATTTTAATTTCGACAATTTAATAAAAAACTGAATTATTAAAAGACATTTTATTGCATCATAAATCTTAGTGTCAGGTGTTTTTCTGACATCTATGGGAAGAAAGTTAAAAGTCAAAAACAGTCTGAGCTATGACCCGTCGGCCTTTGGTGGATAAAATGATTAAGTGATGCCATGATTAGAAAAAGAAAATCAGTGTAATCAAATAATCAGCTGAATCACAGTTCAAACAATGAAGATGCGGCAAAACTGGAAGACGGAGAATTTAATAGTAGATGCGCATGATCATGCGTCTGTTAAGAATGGATGCCGCTTTGATGGCAACTAAATTCTAACCTGATAGGTATATAACTGAAAATACCGGCCTTTTGATTCTATCAGTTCTTCATGGGTGCCTCTCTCCGCGATTTCCCCATTTTCGATAACCAGGATCTGATCGGCTTTCCTGATCGTGCTAAGTCTATGGGCAATGACAAAGGTCGTCCGGCCCTTCATCAGTTCCGCCAGACTTTCCTGAATAAAAATTTCACTTTCGGTGTCGAGATTCGAGGTGGCTTCATCAAGAATCAGAATTTTTGGATCGGCCAGAATTGCGCGAGCGATGGCAACGCGCTGTCTCTGTCCGCCGGATAATTTAACGCCCCTCTCACCGATTAATGTGTCAAGTCCGTCATCAAACCTGTCGGTAAATTCCTTTACATGCGCTGCGTTTACAGCTTTTAACAGACCTTCGTCAGCGGCCCGCGGATTTGAAAACAGTATATTTTCTCTGATTGTGCCTTCATAAAGAAAATCATCCTGGAGGACTACTCCCAGACGTGACCGGTAACTGTCCAGCTTTACCTTTGCCAGATCCATGCCGTCAACACAAACAATCCCCTCATCCGGTGACAAAAAGGACGCCGCCAGTCCGGCTATAGTAGTTTTACCCGATCCGGAAGTACCCACGAGGGCGGTCACTGTACCGGCCGGAGCGTCAAAACTGATATTTTTTAAAACAGGCTTGCCTTCTTCATACGCGAAAGTCACATTTTCAAAACTCACATGGCCATTAAAATTATTTAACATTCCGGTTCGATCTGCTTCTTCCCCTTCTTTCGTCATATTGATAATTTCCTCAGTGCGGTCAAGTCCGGCAAAAGCTTCTGTCAATTGACTCCCTATATTGCTCATCTGTACGATGGGAGCGATCAAAAATCCAAGGTACAATGTAAAAGCGAAGAAATCTCCAATTGTCATTTTACCTGTAATAATCATCGTCGCTCCCAGACCCATAATCGCGACACTGGCAAATCCAAGCAGAAGTGTGGCCGATGATGTAACCAGACTTGTCGATGTCAGAGATTTTTTGACATTCAGAAACAATCGCTCGACCCCCTGTTCAAACACACCGATCTCATGTTTTTCCGCGTTAAATCCCTTGATGACCCTGATCCCGTTTAGCGATTCCGTCAGCCGGCCTGTCACATCGGCATTTATTTTCCCCCTTTCCCTGAAAATCGGGCGAATATAGCCGAATGCTTTTAAGGAAATAAGACCGAAAATAATTAAGGGGATCATCACATACAGTGTCATCATGGCATTGATTCTGATAAGAAGATATAGCGCTACAAACGATGTTAATATGCCTCCAAAAAGCTGAACCAGCCCGGTTCCCACCAGATTTCTGACACCCTCCACATCGCTCATGATCCTGGAGACAAGTTCACCCGATTTGGTATTGTCAAAAAAGCGCAGAGGCAAATATATGATATGCTTCTGAACGTTCGCCCGTAAAATGGAGATCAAATGCTGCGCTTCAACGCTCAGCAGCCGGGTAAGCAGAAAGGATGTAACCGACTGAATCAGTACCGCTCCGGCCACCGCCAGAAGAAGCATATACAAAAGGGAAGTATCCGATTTTGCGATGACATCATCAATCAGATACTTGCTCGCCCCCGGCAGAACAAGCCCTGAGAGACGATTCAAAATGATTAAAATCAGACCGATGAACAGTAATTTTTTCCGCGGCCATAGAATATTCTTGAGAATATAACTGACACTGGATAATGATATATTTTTAGACTTCTTTTTATCGGATTGTTTCATTTATGTTCCCTGAATTTTTTGCAGTATAAAAATGTATTAACGGTTAATAGTTGATTTTTAATTCACCGGGATGAGAAATTTATACTTCCATTCAGAAGGTAAGAATAATACAAGCCGGGTAAAAACGATTATGAAGACCCGGCCCTAAGAAAATAGCGGTTGCGACAGATTCAATTTGGGATATTTCATCCATTATTTTTTTGTGAGGGAATTTGTTCCATAGCAGGCAAATTCTTTCCCCGGAAATGACAGGTCGAACACCGTTTCAATGGCATTCTCACCGGTTTTCCTGATTGTCCATCTTGCCTGACCACCCGGAATGAAGTTTTCGATAACTTCGGTTTCAAAAACCAGTAAAGAATCATTTGACACTGAGTCGATCAACACATACTGATTTACAAAACCCTCCACATTAAACTGACGGTAGATAAATTTCTCCCGCGCGTTATCATAACTGATCAGGCCCTGATCTATATGATGCTCACCATCCGGATTTTTATCGGTCGGCTCAAACCGTGATTCATTGGTCACCTGAAGATACTTGCCATTCATCACTATTTTAAATTCGGATTGGATAGTTGATGTTTCGTTTCCAAAACCGCTTCCGTTGCCTGTCCATTCACCCAACAAAAATTCAAATGGTTCAAACAGGTTATCCTGAGCACCCGCACTACCGATTAATACGAGTAAAGCGGTAAAACAAAAAGTGACTCTCTTCATAAGGCAATTTCCTTTTCAATATTAACGCGGATTATATTATATTGAAGAGATTTTAACAAATTTCCAGTAAAATTGCTCATATATTTTTTAGGGTATTGGATTTTGTCTTGAACTCTGCCTTGCTCTGATCTTTTGGTTCTTTTCCATTAAGGGAAATGAACATGGGCTTCGGTACAGAAAATCCGCCCCAAAGAAACCAGACGGTTGTTTTGGGATTAACAACCAAATTATCCTGACCGGCAGAACAGGGATTCTCGCGCTAGTTGTACGATCCCGACGGGGCCGCGGGGTTTCAGGGAGTCCTGTTTTCTACAAAAATTTCATCCCTTCGGGATTGGGGAATCAATTTTCCGCTTGGCTCGTCCTACCCTTAACTCATAACTCTTACACTCTTAACGCTCTTAAATTCTTACTTCCTACTTCTTACTTTCTTAATGCTCATGCCTCTTATAATCCGGACCAAAATAGGCTACCGAGAATTCCTGAAGAAGTGATCTTAATTTGGTGATATTTCCGGGATCGACGGTCTGTTTTGCCTTCATTGAATAAACAAGCATTTCATGCAGTAAAGAGAGCTGAATTACATATTTCTGATATTCTTCTGTTTTATCGGCGGTTACCGGTTTTAGCCTTTGGGTCATAAAATACTGCGTCACTATATGCTGCAACTGTTCTGAGTGATCATCTTTGTTGTTAATCCAGCGGACGAGCTGATTATAATCTACCGGTGTAGCCTTCTGCAGTTCAATGATCTGATTCATCGATTTTTCAATCGTATCGACATGCTCCGAAATCATATCGACACGCATCTGATCATTATAGATACCGCAAGGGATTTCGCAGTGAGAATATCCATTTTTTGAACCTAAAAATATGATTAACAATAAAAACAGGGCGGGAATTATTTTTCTCATGATTATTTTTCCTCATAATAATGGTATTTATCTTCCGTTAGGTGATGATAGAGGCCTGAACGCAAATTTCCGCCCGGAAATTTCTGCAGACCGCGCTAAAAACAAAAAAAGCCCTGACACAATCGCGCAGGGCTTTTTGTATTGTTTACAATTATCTAATTAATAATTTTTCCGTCGGCATCCAGCATATGTATTTCCCCAAAACCAAGCTCTTTTATACCGGACTCAATTTTACTCCGATCGCCTACAACTACCCAGACTAAACCTTCCGGATGAACAACCTTTTTGGCAGCCACTGAAATCTGATCCAGATTCAGGTCACGGACCTTCATTGCGAATGTATCATAATAATCATTAGGATAGCCGTACTGAACGATATCACTTATGGAGTTGCCGACAGCGCCCACGGTTTCCCATTTACCGGGAAGCTCAAGAATCTGGCTTTGCTGATTTTTTGTAAACTCTTCCATTGTCGGCGGACGCGTTCCCGTAATGTCTTTCAGTTCTTTCTCGATTTCAACCATCGATTCTTTGGTCTTATTCGTTTGCACCGGCGCGTAAGCTATAAACGGCCTTTGACCGCGGGCGTCAAACATAAAAGTGAAGGCGCCGTATGCCCAGTGCTTATCTTCACGGAGATTCATATTTACCCTGGATGTGAAGGTTCCGCCAAGTACGTTATTCATGGTCTCGATGGCTATTTCATCGGGATTGTTCTTCGGAGGCGCCACATGCCCGGCAAAGATAATCGATTGAAGCGCTCCCGGGCGGTCCATAATATAAACCACCGGTTTTGTTTTCTGTTCTACGGGATTAACATTTTTTACAGGGACTTCACCCGGTTTCCAGTTTTTAAATAAATTTTCAATTTTGGATTTAATTTCACTCATGGTTATATCACCCGTGATGACCAGAGTGGCGTTATTCGGTCGGAACCAGGTTTTATGGAATGATTCCAGATCGGCAGTTTTAAAGGAGGAAACAGATTCTTCCGTTCCTGATCCGGTCAATGGATTCCCGTATGCGTGATTCTCTCCATAAAGAAGCCCGGGAAATACACGAAGAGCCATCTGGACAGGCGTTGCCTTTTCTCTGCGGATGGATGCCAGCATTTGCTTTTGCATGCGGTTAAAATCATCTTTCGGAAATGCGGGATTCAGAATAACATCCGCGTAAATTGCAAGGGATTTATCCAAATTCGATTTAAGCGAAGAAAGGTTCACAAAGGAAACATCGAGATTGGAGCCTGCGCTTATCTTCGCGCCCAACTGAGCCAGCTCTTCGCTGATCTGTAAAGCGCTGCGGGATTTTGTCCCTTCATCCAGCATATCCATCGCCAGTTTTGCCGTACCGGGAGCGGAAAACTGATCGGAAGCGTACCCGGCATCGATCATCAGATCAAAATTCACTACCGGAACAGAATGGCGTTCGGCAAGAATGATTTTCATCCCATTGGAAAGTTCTCCAAGCTGGAGAGTTGGAAATTTCGCTACGGGCGGCGCGCCTGTTTCCGGAAGCGCCTCACGACTGACGATGCTCTCCTTTGTACTGAATTCCGGGAAAGGACGAACTTCCAGGACATAGACA
>JBFXGD010000116.1:0-11207 GCA_050178385.1 Calditrichaceae bacterium | reverse complement strand
CATATCCAGCGGAGAAAGCATGGCCATTGTCGGGCCCAACGGATCCGGAAAAACCACTTTAATGCGCGTCCTTTCCAATCTTATACAGCCTACCAAAGGTACCGTAACCTATAAAAAAAACGGTAAGCCCATAGAACGTGAAAATATTTTTGAGCACATCGGTTTTGTGGGACCGTATCTGGAACTTTATCAGGATTTGACCGCGAGAGAAAATCTGGAATTTTTCGCGAAAATGAGGGGCGTGAAAAACAGTTCTGAGAAAATTGCCGGATTAATGAAAAAATTAAATCTTGCCGGCCGGGAAGACGACGCGGTAAAGACCTATTCATCAGGCATGAAACAACGGCTGAAATATGTGTTCGCGCTGTTGGATGATCCCGAAGTACTCTTTGTGGACGAACCCAGATCCAATCTAGATGAGCAGGGTATCAATACAATTTATGAAATTATGCGTGACCAGAAGAAGGATAAAATACTGATTATCGCCACCAACGATCCCGATGACCTGGAATTTGCAGATTGGACGGTTCAGATTCATGCGTAAAGCCTGGTATATATTCTTAAAAGATGTCCGGCAGGAATTCAAAACCCGCTATGCGATAAACGCCATTCTGCTTTTTGCCGTCGTAACTCTGACAGCGGTTTCATTTTCAATCGGCACCTATTCAGCGGGACAGGAGATTATGGCTGCCCTTTTATGGATTATTCTTTTCTTTTCATCCATGTCGGGCTTATCTCACATTTTTGTAAGAGAGGAAGAAACCCATACCGCGGATACTCTGAAGCTGGTCGCGACCGCCTCAAGTGTTTTTTTTGGCAAGTTTTTCTTCAATTTAATCCTGCTTTTCGCGCTGGAAATCATCATTATACCCCTGTTTCTCGCTGTTATGGATCTGCAGATTCAGAATTTTTCTCTATTTTTTACCGCGTTGCTGCTGGGGAGCTTTGGTCTGGCTTCAGGGGGTACCATGGTGGCGGCAATTATCTCAAAAGCAAGCGCGAAAGGCGCGTTGTTTACGGTATTGGCTTTTCCCATATTATTGCCTGTGATAGTCAGCGGTATCAGCGCCACAAAAATCGCCACGGCTGAGACAAATTTCTGGGCCGCATCCAGTGAATTGCAGGCATTATTTGCTTATGGTGTGGTAGTTCTGACGGCGTCGGTTTTGCTATTTGAATTTGTCTGGAACGAATGATCAATAAAAAGAATTTAAGAGGAATGAAATAGAGAATTATGAAGTTCTTCTTGGTATCAAAATCAGGTATGCGTTCAGGGGGTTAAAACAAGATTAATAATTAACCAGGGAAGATTAATATGATATCAGAAAAAAATGGTTCTCCTGGCAAAGCTGTACTGCAGATTGGCTGGAAGCTTTTATTATTTGCCTGGATTGCTCTTGTAATAGTCGGTGCGTTTCTTTACGCTCCAATCGCTAAGGGTCTTGGAGAATACACACGGGTATTATATTTTCATGTGCCGACTGCATGGATAACCGTTATCGCGTTTTTTGTCGCTGCATTCTTTAGTATTCTTTATCTGAAAAAACGTGACATTAAATATGACATGTTTGCCGAAGGGGCCAATGAAATGGGGCTTCTCTTTGGTGTGCTGGCCACGGTGACAGGTTCGATCTGGGCGAAGGCGAGCTGGGGCTCGTTCTGGAACTGGGATCCCCGTGAAACATCCATTTTTATTTTGCTGTTGATTTACGCGGCCTATTTCGCGTTGAGGTCGGCGATTGAACAACCGGACCGCAAAGCGGCTTTATCCGCGGTTTATTCTCTGCTTGCGTTTGTAACGGTACCGTTCTTCATTTTTATTGTTCCGCGGATATATTCATCCCTGCATCCTGACCCGATCATTAACCAAGAGGGCAAAATCAACATGGATGGCAAGATGCTGACTGTTTTTCTGTCGTCCCTGTTCGGATTTACCGTTCTGTTCTTTTGGATTTTAAAGCTCAAATTTGATTTAATTATGGTAAAACTGAAATTAAACAAAGTGGAGATATAAATGGAACCGATTTATGTGGTGCTCATTATAAATATGATTGTATGGACGGGCGTATTCGGATACATAGTCTATCTGAACAGTCAGGTAAAAAAATTAAAAAAGCGGGCAAACGAAGTATCCGGCGATCGAGTATAACCCTGATCAAGCAAATAAATTTAAATCAGATGAAATCATTCAATGCTGTTTTTTGTTTATATATACTTCGGGATGGTTACAGTCGATGCAGAATTAAATAGTCGAAAGGAGACGTTTTATGCGTTTAAAATATATAATCGGTGGACTAATTATCATTGGATTCACCGTTTGGGCGGGTATTTCATTTAATTCCACTCTTACTCCATACGTGTCAATTGAAGATGCCGTAAAATCGGGCAGCGTGGTGCAGGTGAAGGGGACCCGTGTCGATAACGGTAATTTCGATTTAGACAGGAATCTTTTTGTCTTCAAATTAAAGGACGATAAAGGTCTAATGGTGGATGTCCTTTATGACGGAGCGAAACCGGGCAATTTTGATCAGGCTACCGAGGTGGTATGCGTCGGACAGTATAAGGAAGGAAATTTTCACGCGAAAGAAATTCTTGTTAAATGTCCGTCAAAATACCAGGAAGAAGGAACAAAAATATGATAATAGGAATTACGGCAACTTCATTAACTTTTGTCGCCCTGATCATAAGCATAGCCTCTTACTATTTATATTATAAACGCGGTGAAGATGCGCTTCTGAAGATAGCCCGTCTTGGATTTTACACCGCGACTGCTCTTATAGTACTTCAATCGTCGATGCTCATGTGGGGCATATTAAATCATAAATTTGAATGGATGTATGTATTCAGTTATTCATCGCGGGATCTGACGCTTTATTATCTCATTTCGACTTTCTGGGCGGGTCAGGAAGGCACTTTTCTTTTATGGCTGCTTTTAGGTTCGATTTACGGGCTAATTATTATCCGTTCCAGAAAAGATGACGAGCCTCTTGTGATGAGTTTTATGAATCTTGTTCAAGCGTTCATAGTAATGATTTTGATCAAGAAAAATCCATTTACGTATGTTTGGGAAATTAATCCGTCAGGTTTTCCGGCCGGTATTGTGCCTTTTGACGGGAACGGCCTCAATCCGCTGCTTCAGGATCCCTGGATGACCATACACCCGCCGATTCTTTTTTCAGGCTATTCTTCGACGATGATTATATTTGCTTTTGCCATGGCGGCATTAATTCGCAGAAATTATAACGATTGGATAAAAAACGCTTTTCCATTCGCGTTATTTGTGGGATTGTCCCTCGGGACGGGAATCATTCTCGGTGGATACTGGGCCTACACAACACTTGGTTGGGGAGGATACTGGGGATGGGATCCAGTGGAGAACAGTTCCCTGATACCCTGGCTGACATCTTTGGCGCTGATCCACGGCTTTATGATACAAAAAAAGCAGGGAGGCATGAAGAAAACAAATATTTTTCTGGCTCTGCTGACTTTTGTGCTGGTACTCTACGGAAGTTTTCTCACCAGAAGCGGGGTATTGACAGATTTTTCGGTTCATTCCTTCGGCGCCTCGGAGTTATCAACTTATCTTGTCGGGTTTGTTGTGTTCTTTACCGGTCTCGCGGCGCTGACATTTATGTTCAGGGTACAGGAGGTTAAAAGTGAAAAGGTACAGACGGCCTTCTTTACACGGGAAAGTTTTATGCTTTTCGGGATTTTGACGCTTCTTATTCTGGCGATATTTACTTTTTTTGGTACTTCCTCCCCGCTGATTACGGGTCTGTTTGGAACGGCTTCCAATGTTTCGATTGAGTACTATAACACCCTGGCAGGTCCGATCGCTATTTTAATCGCTTTGCTTATTTCTCTCGCCCCGTTGTTAAGCTGGAAAAGGGATAGCGCGCAAAAATTAAAAAGTGTCCTTGTTCAGGGTGCCGTTAGCCTATTAGTCGGCGCAGTGATGTTTGCACTCGGTATCAGAGACTTTATTCCTTTGATTATAGCTGTACTTGCCGTGTTTGTTATTTTAATAAACGGTGAAATTGTCTATAGAATGATCAAAGCAAAAACCTATGCTTTCGGAGGTTATCTTACGCATGTCGGAATCGGGTTGATGTTAATCGGCATCATTACCTCGTCCGTCTATGATTCATCGGTCAAGGTCACGCTCCCGATGGATACGAACCGCAATGTGATGGGATACGATTTGAAATACGGCGGCAAACTTGCTTCTCCGGACGGCAAGGATAAAGTGCTCATTACTATCAATGATTCGAAAGAGACTTTCGCGAAATTTTACTGGAGTGAGTATAGCAAGGCGTACATGGTCGCGCCTTCTGTGCAGAATATGATTTTTAAGGATTTGTACATCTCACCTATTCAGATTATACCCGCCGATGAGACTATGCCGCAGACGGATGATCTTGAGTTAAAAAAGAACGAACCGCTTGTTTACGGTGAATATACCTTTGTTTTCACCGGATATGATATGAATTCTCATGAGATGGAGAGTTCCGATATGAAGATTGCCGCGGTAATTGAAACCGGCAACGGCAAGGAAGGGATTAAGGAAATTATTAAGCCGGCAATCGGTATGAGGGGAGATGACAAGGAAATATATCCCGCGACACTTCCGGGCACGGACCGTTCCGTTTTTATCAAGAGCATCAATGTTGAAAATAAATCTCTTCTGTTGGGAGTTGCCAAGAAAAAAGGATCCGCTAATGCCGGGAACGGTAAGGAAATACTCGCCGTTGAAGTAACCATCAAACCGCTTATAAATCTCTTATGGCTTGGGACAGTAATTATGATTTCCGGGTTTATAACTGCCATTTATTTCAGGACGAACAGGAAAAAATTGTAAATATTATTGAAGTCATCTTATTGATTTTAAATACCGGGCCGCGAATATATAACGCGGCCTTTTTTTTAATTCAAATAATGAGATAATCAAAAAAAATGAGTCCGGAGCGGCCGGCGGCTTACTTGAATTGATATCCAAAATAGCTTATATTCAGTACTTTATGAAATCCAAAAAGTAAGGTGAATGCCCAGAATAAAACTCACAATTGAATATGATGGTACCGAATATTTCGGCTGGCAATTTCAGAATAACCAGCGGACGATTCAGGAAGAAATAGAAAAGGCCTTATCTATCATATTCAGGGAAAATATACGGATAACCGGCGCGGGCAGAACGGACAGCGGAGTGCACGCGAGAAATCAGGTCGCTCATGCAGATATCCCCGAACGAGATTTATCAGGGCTGAAGCGTTCCCTGAACGGAATACTGGATAAAGATATCGTTATAAAAGAAATCGATGAATGCGAAACAGATTTTCATGCGAGATACGACGCCACTTCCCGCCTATATCGTTATTATGTTTCCCAGAGCCCTACGGCCATAAGCAGAAGATATACATGGACTGTTCATAGCAAACTGAATTTGATGTTGATGCAGAATGGCGCGGAGATTATACGCGGCACGGAAGATTTTAGATCTTTTTGCAAGGTAAAAAGCGAAGTAAAGCATCATCGCTGTGAGATTCACAGAAGTGAATGGCTGTTTAGGGAAGGGTTTTTGGTGTACGAAATTGCCGCAAACCGGTTTTTGCACGGAATGGTCAGGGCGATCACAGGAGCGCTCATTGAACTGGGCAGAGGTAAAATAACACTTATGGATTTGCGTAAAATTATAAAATCAGGGGACCGGGGAATGGTGCCTTATACGGCTCCGGCTCATGGTTTGTTTTTGGAAAATATACAATATTAATTGATATGATTTAATTTTAAGGAGAAATTATAATGAAGTTTTTTATTGATACTGCTAACATTGAGCAGATACGTGAAGCCGCGAGCATAGGAGTTCTCGATGGCGTAACTACAAATCCGACGCTTATCTCACGCGAAAAAGGCGATCCAAAAGAAATATTTTTGGAAATATGCAAGATTGTCAATGGTCCGGTAAACGCGGAAGTTGTTTCTCTGAATTGGGAAGGCATGGTTAAGGAAGGACGTGAACTGGCAAAGCTGCATGAAAACATTGTGGTAAAAATTCCTATGACCAAGGATGGGTTGAAGGCGGTTAAAGTGCTTTCCGGTGAAGGTATCCCCACAAATGTAACATTGGTATTCACACCGATTCAGGCGCTGTTGGCGGCGCGTGCCGGCGCGAATTTTATAAGCCCGTTTGTCGGACGTCTTGACGATATCTCAAATGCGGGTATGGATCTGATTGGACAGATTGTTCAGATTTTTAATAACTATGCTATTGAAACCGAAATCATTGTAGCCAGTATCCGCACCCCTATGCATGTTGTGGATGCGGCCATGATGGGCGCTGATATCGCGACAATACCGTTTAAAGTCATCGAACAGCTTATGAAACACCCGTTGACGGACAAGGGAATCGAACAATTCCTGGAAGACTGGAAAAAAGTACAGGGTTGATATAAATTCTAAAGAACTTAAATCTAAGGAGCCTGTTCGCGGGCTCCGTGTTTTGATGATAAATAAGTGAATACTCAAATGAAATTATTACGGTTTACCGTCTATGCAGCTGCGGCAGTATTGTTCGGATTTGTGATTTGGAACAGCTATACAAGCTGGCAGGATAGGGATTCATCAAAAACAGATACCACTTCTGTGAGCACGGATGACTCGGCGGATAAACTTCGGCATCTCAGCGGCGAGATGGATCAAAATCTCTATAATTCAAGAGAAACCGCTGTTACCCGCGCCATTAAAAAAGTAAGTCCGGCGGTTGTTTCCGTCAATGTGACCAAAATTCGCGAATATATTCAGCGGAATCCGTTTTCGGGAGATCCCTTTTTTAAAGAGTTTTTCCCTGAAATATTCCGGGATCGTAAATACCGGGATGTGGTAAAATCGATCGGATCCGGATTTCTTGTTTCAGATGACGGGTATATCCTGACCAATGAACATGTTGTCGAAAACGCCACCGAAATTATTGTTGCCATGAGCGACGGTCAGGAGCATCACGCAAATTTTATCGGGAGCGACAGAGTTTCCGACATTGCCCTGCTAAAACTGGATGGCGGGCCGTTTCCATATATCAGGATGGGAGACTCTGATCAGGTATTGATCGGAGAATGGGCCATCGCCCTGGGAAATCCGTTTGGCCTGTTTCTCAAGAGACAGCCCACGGTCACCGTTGGAGTGATCAGCGCGACGGACCGGGATTTCGGACGAGTGAATTCCAACCGCATTTATCAGGATATGATTCAGACAGATGCTTCCATCAATAACGGAAACAGCGGCGGACCGCTTTGTAACGCTCTGGGTGAAGTGATTGGAATGAACACGTTTATTTATACCAGCGACCAGTACAGCAGTGGTTCTGTAGGTATCGGATTCGCGATACCCATCAACCGGATCAAGGAAGTATTTACCGAGTTAAAGCAGCATCAGAAGATCGACCGCGCTTACTGGACGGGGATGTACTATTCAAACCTGAGCAGATTTCTGGCGGCGGAGCTGGGATATAATTCAACGGATGGAGCCTATATTCCCAGAATTGATAACGATAGTCCGGCTGCTCACGCCGGCTTGAAGGTGGGAGATATCGTTGTCAAAATTAATGGTTCAGAAATCCATAAATTTTCAGATGTTGAAGACGCCACTCTTTCAATGGATCTGAAAGTAGGCGATAAGATGGATGTGACGGTCTGGCGCGAAAATCAATACCTGACGTTTACAATCACCTTGGAAAAATTAAAAGGAAGATAAATTGATTCAACGTTATTCTTTGCCGGAAATGTCTCAAATCTGGGAAGACGAGAATCGCTTCCGAATCTGGCTGGAAATCGAAATTGCCGCTTGTGAAGCGCAGCATACGCTGGGTCTTGTTCCCGAAGATGATCTTAAGCAGATCAAGGCAAAAGCTGAATTTGATGTCAGGAGAGTCCTTGAGATCGAAGAAGAAGTCAAGCATGACGTGATCGCATTCCTTACAAATGTCGCGGAATATGTGGGTGAAAGTTCAAGATACATACACTATGGTCTTACTTCTTCGGATGTTTTGGACACGGCTCTCGCGGTGCAGATGGTTGAAGCCGGCAAATTGATTTCTCAAAGTCTTGACGGATTGATTGAAGCGGTCGGCCGGAGAGCGGTTGAATTCAAAGAAACCTTAATGATCGGAAGAACACACGGCATCCACGCGGAACCCATCACTTTCGGATTAAAACTGGCGGTGTGGTATGATGAATTAAAACGTCAGAAATCAAGACTGCATGAAGCCATCGAATCAGTAAGGGTTGGTCAAATTTCCGGCGCGGTCGGCACCTATGATCATCTCGATCCGCGGGTGGAAGAATATGTGTGTAATAAATTAGGATTAAATCCGGCAAATATTTCAACACAGATATTGCAGCGTGACCGCCATGCGCATTATATGACAACCATCGCGCTGATCGGTGGAACGCTTGAAAAAATAGCCGTTGAAATACGGCATCTTCAGAAAACAGAGGTACTTGAAGCGGAAGAATCATTTGCCAAAGGGCAAAAAGGGTCATCCGCCATGCCGCATAAAAAAAATCCGATTATTTGCGAGCGAATTGCCGGAATGGCGAGACTTCTGAGAGGAAATGCCCATGCGGCCATGGAAAATATGGCGCTTTGGCATGAGCGTGATATTTCGCATTCATCCGTGGAAAGAGTTATATTGCCTGATAGCACGCTGATTGTCTATTATATGCTGAAAAAATCGACCGGATTGATCGCTAATCTGAAAGTTTTTCCGGAAAATATGCTCAAAAATTTAAATATCACCCATGGACTCTTCAGTTCACAGGTTATTCTTCTGGCGCTGACCAGGAAAAATGTTTCAAGGGAAAAAGCTTACAGTATGGTGCAGCGGAATGCCATGAAGGTTTGGGAAGAAGGCATTGAATTCGAATCTGCAATTAAAAACGATGATGAAATAAAAAATTATTTAAATGAACATGAGATTGAGGAACTTTGTTCTGTTGAACATCGCTTAAAAAATGTCACTTATATATTTAAGAAGGTTGGTTTATAAACAGGAGGAATGATCTTGGCTGACAAAAAACTCCTTTATGAAGGAAAAGCAAAAAAAGTTTATGCTACCGATAAAGAAGACCAGGTAATTCAAGAGTTTAAAGACGATGCAACCGCCTTTGACGGGGGAAAAAAGGGAAAAATAAAGAACAAGGGTGTTCTCAACAATGCAATCTCATCAAAGTTGTTTGAATTTTTAGAAAGCTATAATATCCCGACGCATTTTATCGAGAAAATCAGCGACAAAGAAATGCTGGTTAAAAAACTGGATATTATTCCTGTTGAAGTGGTCATAAGAAACGTTGCTGCCGGTAGTCTGTGCAAAAGGTATGGAGTGGAAGAGGGTAAAGTGCTGAAATATCCGCTTATTGAATACTTCCTGAAAAATGATGATATGCACGATCCGCTTATTTCTGAATCATTTGCCTACGCGCTCGGTTACGCGACTCCCGATGAAATGAAACATATCGCCAGGCTTGCGGCGAAGATTAATGCTGTGCTGAAGGCTCATTTTGAGAGACGGCAATTGAAACTGATTGATTTTAAAATGGAATTTGGCCGCTATCAGAATCAGGTTATTCTCGGTGATGAAATTTCACCGGATACATGCCGTTTCTGGGATATGCAAAGTAATGAAAAATTAGATAAAGACCGATTCCGGTTTGATATGGGTAAGGTAGAAGAGGCTTATCAGGAGATATTTAACAGGGTGATCGGAGAATAGAGGTAAATATGACTAAAGATGGATATTCAATTGTAATCTATACAGGGCTGGCCCTGATTGGATTTATGATCATTTCCGTTTTTTCGGCGAGTATTATCGCATATGTTATCACAGGACTTATCGGTGCTGTATTTATATTCCATTTCTTCTTTTTCCGTGATCCGGAGCGTGAAATACCGGAAGGAAAGAATTTAATATTATCTCCCGCGGACGGGACGGTCCTGAAAGTGGATGAAGTTGTGGAAAATGAGTATTTTCAGGAAAAAGTCCGGCGTGTCTGTATTTTTCTATCTGTTTTTAACGTCCATGTAAACCGCATTCCCATTGCCGGTGAAATCGACCATCTGAGTTACAAGGAAGGGAAATATCTCCTGGCGTTCGCGGATGGAGCTTCTGATTACAATGAACAATCGGTGATAGGAATTAAAACAGCGCAGGGGCGTCTGCTGTTCAAACAGATTGCCGGATTAATTGCAAGGCGTATTGTATATCGCATCAATAAAGGCGATCAGGTAAATGCGGGCGATCGTTTTGGTATGATTAAATACGGATCCAGGGTTGATATGTTTTTTCCGCTTTCCGTAAAAATACATGTAAAACCAAAAGACAAAGTCAAGGGCGGATCAACAATTATCGGGGAGTTTTAATGGCGCTAAAGGTGTCTAGGACCATCGTACCAAACTTTTTCACGGTCGGAAATATGTTCTGTGGATTTATGTCGGTCATTTTTGCCGTTTTTAACAAGGATGTTGTATTGGCTTCCTGGATGATTGTCCTGGCGGCATTTCTCGATTCAATGGACGGGAAGGTTGCAAGGATCACAAATTCATCGAGCAAATTCGGCGTCGAATATGATTCTCTGGCGGATGTGGTGTCATTTGGATTGGCGCCGGCGGTGCTAATCTTCGCTTTTTACTTTTCACAATGGCGGCATGTGGGCATATTTATCAGTTTTTTCCCTTTGTTGTTTGGTAGTATCCGCCTGGCCCGGTTTAATGTTCAGCTTTCAGGATATGATAAAAATCATTTTAGCGGTTTGCCTTCTCCCGCGGCCGCGATTGTTTTGGCGGGATATATTATTTTTTTAAACGAGTTTTTCCCGGATAAATATTTCCCAAAATTACTGCTGGTTCTTACATTTCTTGTGTCGGTATTAATGGTCAGTACTATTCGTTATGAAATTATGCCGAATTTTTCATTTAAGGGCAGCCGGAATCAGAAGATCATGGTCTCATTATTGATTATCTCCATAGTGACCCTGATTATTTTTCCTCAGGAACTGATTTTTCCCTATATGATGTTATATGTATTCAGCGGCCTAATCCGGTTTTTATATAAACTTGGATCAGCTTCGGATCCGGATGAAAAATCGAAAGTGAAACAAGGGAAATAAACTCCCACAAATGGTAATACGCGAAATGTGCAATATCCAATATCTGTGAGGAAC